>JBLFWZ010000030.1:0-26867 GCA_047611905.1 Gammaproteobacteria bacterium
GAGGCCGGCGCTTCGGTCGTTGCGGGTACGTCGCCACTTTTGTACAGCCTCCTGAACGACTTCTCGGGGCAGCTCGTGCTTGCAGTAGGGATTGGCGTTGGCGTGGCTGTCGCGCTCGGTGTGTCGCGGTTCTTTCTTGGTTGGTCGATGAAAGTCCTGATCCTCCCACTCGTGTCAGTGCTCCTCGGGTTCAGTTTATTTGCGCACCACAATGAAGCACTCGCTCCGATACTTGGACTCGCCTGGGATTGTGGGGCGGTCACCACGGGACCGGTTACGGTGCCGTTAGTGCTTGCGCTTGGCATTGGCGTGTGTCGCATTGTCGGTGATGCCGATACGAGTAATGCAGGCTTCGGCATCGTCACTTTGGCTTCATTGTTCCCCATCGTTGCAGTGCTTGGGCTCGGTTTCTACCACTACGTCGCCGATGATTATTATGGCCAGCCCAATTATCAAGGGATAGTTGTAGAGCCGGTTAGCGCTCCGCAGGTCATAAAACCCGGAGATTCAAGGACGGCGAGGGCCGAGTTTTCAAGCGAAGAATTCGAACAATTTCTGGCGACAGGACAAGTCGACGCAGAACATCGGATCCGCTACGAACAGGGCGAGCGAGGGCTCGAGGAAGGGCGCATCGTGTTGCGCGATACGACGATAATTCTCGAGAAAGTTCCAGAACAACGTCCAAGCCTGGTTGACGGTGCCGCGTGGGATCCGAACCAGCAGATCCTACCGCGCATCGTCGAGTCTATAACGGCGTCGGTACGCGCAATCCTACCGCTGTCCCTGTTCTTGCTAATTACTATTAAGCTGCTGATTGCTGAGCGTCTGAAGGCTGCTGAAGAACTTTATATCGGTATCGGCTTTGCGCTGTTTGGGATGGCGCTATTCATTCTTGGGATAAATCTTGGCCTAAACCCACTCGGCGCACAGCTCGGCAGCAACGTTCCGGCGGCTTTTGCCAGTCTTACCCCGTGGGGAATGCAGGGCACTGAAGGCCCGCTATTTGAGACCGCGTTCTATGGCAAACTGCTCGCTATCGTGTTCGGGTTCTTCCTTGGTTACGGCGCGACTTTGGCAGAGCCAGCGCTCAATGCGTTGGGCGAAACAGTCGAGAAGATCACGGTTGGAGCATTCCGGAAAAGATTACTGATGCACTCGGTCGCCGTTGGTGTTGGCTTCGGTATCGCAGCCGGGGTCTTTAAAATCGCCTATAACGTGCCGTTGGCATACTTGCTTGTTCCGCCTTACGCGTTACTGTTGGTGCTAACGGCGTTCTCGTCCGAGGAGTTTGTTAATTTCGGATGGGATAGCGCCGGTGTCACAACAGGACCCATCACAGTGCCGTTGGTATTGGCGATGGGTTTGGGGATCGGCGCTAATGTGAATGGCGTATCTGACGGATTTGGCGTTTTGGCGTTGGCTTCCGTCGGTCCGATAATTACCGTCCTAACGGTTGGGTTTATCGTCTCAGTCGGTTTCAAGGCGTCGGCAGCCGAGGTGCTGAAATAGTGCGATTCGTCTCGAACAAAAACGTCTCACTGCTAACGGCGATACTTCCTCAGCACACCGCGAACCAGGTAATCAGTGACGTGTTTGAAAAAGGTGAGCGCAATGCGCTAATATTTAACGCGCGTGGAACCTTAATGCGCGACAAGTGGTATCAGGCGCTAATCCCCATGGTTGCGCCTGAACGTGAATACATCCAGTTTTTGGTTCCAGATACCGAAGTCGATCCGCTGATGGAAGGGATCATCGCGAGCGGTAAGCTGCACTTACCCGGGGCTGGCGCGGTTTACGCCGTTCCGTGCGACGACGTCGTCCACACCGAAGATTTTCTACTCTGGTCTGGTACGAGTTGGGAAACGGACACCTTCAACGCATCGTCAGTTTTGAAAGAGAACTTGACTGCAATTATATGCATCGCGCAAAAAGATCAAACGGAAGCCATATCGCGTGCAGCGATGCGCGCTGGCGCACACGGTCCGATTGTTTTCTATTGCGAAGGTCGAGGTCTGCGTGACCGACTTGGCTGGCTTAAAATCACCAAAAAGCGCGACAAAGAAGTCATCGTAATGATCGTAGATAACGCGGATGCGGTTTCGGTTACCGAAGCGATCGTCGATGCGGGCGATATTGATTTGCCAGGACGAGGGTTTTTATTTCGTATGCCGGTGCAAAAAGGCCTGATCAATATTGGAAGCACTGTTGGACGGAACCGCCATGCTGCGAATATGCAGCAGGTGATCTCTGCAATCGACGACATCAAAGGGGGATCTGAGTGGCGTGACCATCGTGTACATGAATTGGTTGGCACCGGGCAGAGCGCGGGGATCAATTTATTTGGCAACGTTCGCGAAAGAGTCTATTTAAAAAATCAGTGTAGTTTGAATTGCGTGGTTGGACGCAAGGATTTTGAATCGTTGGTTGATGTTGGTTTGCAAGCGGGTGCGCCGGGGGCGAATTTTAGTTTTGCAAAATTCTTTGAAGTCGATAACCGCGCGACCACCAGTGGCGTGCGCTACCATCGCGAGCGCTGCATTATTCGTTTTATTCTGCCGGAGGACCAATTAAACAGCGTCATGGAAAGTATCCAAGCCGCTTGTACCGACAGGCAAATCACCGAGGTCTGCTTATTTAGTACGCCGGTTACACGAGCGATAACCTATGTCGCTGACACCGATAATCCCAATGCCACGACTAATCGCCGAGCAGCGCGTTTCAAACCGAACTAGGTTTTTCTAATCGCCGCCGGCAGAGGTACGGATATCGATGCAGTTCAATTAGCCGGGTTCAAGTCGACGCGGTTATAGGCGCGGACCGCGTTCAGTGCCTAGCGATTCGGCGTCGGGTGATTAGAATTAATCAGGCGGGAAACAATTCGCACGCATCGTAGCCGTAAATCCACGCAGAATCGGCAAAACCGCCGCCGTCGCGACGTTCTGACATATCATTTCCGCGACCCACACCGTGGGTTAATTGACCTTGTTTCCACGCCGCGCGTTGGATGTTCGCGGTTCGTTCGAGCCGCGCGTCCTCATACGTTTGGAGCGCATTTTCCGGATCGCCAATGGTGGCAATGCAATGTGCAAGCACCCACGCGTCTTCGATTGCCATTACGGAGCCTTGCGCTAGGTATGGCACCATTGGATGAGCAGCATCACCAAGCAATGTCGTTCTCACAGACGACCAGGAAGCTAAGGGATCACGCATGAGTATTGCCCATTTGTAGCATTGCCCATTCTGCGTGTGGTCGATTAGCGCTTTCACCGTGTCATTCCAATCTTCAAATCTCGCGGCGAGTGTTGCCTTGTCCGCTTGGGTCGTCCAGCTTTCGGTTTTCCAATCGTCTTCTTCGGTTAGTGCGACGTAATTTAGGAGTTCACCACGGCGCACGTAATATGCGACGACATGGGCAGCAGGTCCGGCCCATAAATTCATTTTAGGTTCTATCAAATCGCTTGAGAGATCTTTTACGTTGACCATCCCGCGATAGGCAACGTGCCCGGTGTATTGGGCACTAAGCTGTGGGTGGCGCAATGTCCTAACGGTTGAATGCACGCCGTCGGCGCCGACCAGTATCTCGCTAGTGCGCGTTTTACCATCTTCGAATTCTAAGCTTACGCCGCTGCTGGTCTCATTTAGTTCCGTCAGCCGCATTCCTACTTCAATGCACGTGGCGTCGTTTTCGCGCACCGCCGTCAGCAGCATTGTGTGCAGATCCGCTCGATGGAAGCCATAAAAAGGCGCGCCGAATGTAGCAAGGAAATTGTCGTCGAAGGGATTTTCGAAAAACGGCTCGCCTGACTGGTAGTGTCGAATCGCGATTGCCTTGGGCTGAAATTTTATTTTTTCGATTTTGTTTCTGAGACCCAGCTCGTAGAGAACCTTCATCCCATTCGGGCTCACGTGCAGGCCGGCGCCAATTTCTCCAAGCTGGCTGGCCTGCTCGTAAATGCGTACTGAGATACCGCGTTTCTGCAGCGCTAAAGCCGCAGTTAATCCGCCGATACCCGCTCCTACGATGGACACGCTGGGTAAGCTCACATTTTCATCTCCAGGTTTTTCATTCAGGGCTAAAATGAGTTTTGCGCACTAGCATGTTTTCCTACTCGATCGGTCGTTAGAAAATGCTGTAAATCGTTAGGATCCGCAGCGTCATTATGCACCGAATGGTTTCCAAAAGTTCGCGAACGGGACGGTGTTGTGTAAGCTAAAGGCAAATCAGGCAGCTAAGGATAAGATACCGATGAAGTTAGTAAGTTTTTCTGATCGGGGTGGGCCGGTGCGAGTGGGAGTTTTAGATGATGTGTCAAACATCGTCGACTGCACGGCGGTCGATAAAGATTTTCCGTCATCGATGCTGGAATTAATTTGCGCTGGCGCAGATGGCATCGGCCAAGTAAAAAACGTGTTGGAAGTTGCGCCCAATAGTGCGCGAATATCACAGACGGAGGTGCAGCTTGTGGCACCGATTCCGCGCCCCACGAAGAACGTTTTCTGCGTCGGGCGGAACTACAAGGAACATGTGGAAGAGGGCCATCGAACGCGCGGTACGGAAATTGTCTACCCGCAGGCGCCGCAGTTTTTTACTAAAGCGCCCACCGCAGTAATTGGCCCTAATGAGACTGCATCGCTCGATCCACGGGTGACACAAATGTTCGATTACGAGGCAGAGCTCGGCATCGTAATCGGCAGCGGCGGGATTAATATCGCCGAAGCTGACGCCGAGGAGGCGATATTCGGCTACACGATCGTTAACGATTTTACGGCGCGCGATTTGCAACGCCATCATGACCAATGGTTTAAAGGCAAGAGTCTCGATCGCTCATGTGCGATCGGACCGTGCATCGTACATAAATCCGCAATCGGGAATCCGCAAGATTTGGGGCTCGAATTAACGGTTAATGGCGAGCAACGCCAAGCCAGCAGAACGAGCTACATGATTTTTAGTATCGCAAAAATAATTCGTGATTTGTCCTTGGGCATGACTTTAGAGCCCGGCGACATCATTGCGACGGGCACACCCAAAGGTGTCGGGTTTGCGATGGATCCTCAGCGCTTCCTTGCCGACGGCGATGAAATCGTTATTAAAATCGAGGGTATTGGCCAGTTACGTAATTGCGTTGAGCAAGTCACGACAATATCCAAAAAGTAATCGTGCGGAGCGCGGCGCCCGATTGTCTTTCAATTCACGGTTTGCATTTCGAACGAGGTTGCGCAGCTGCTGTCGATCGGCATTGGGAACGAGTTCAAGAAATTCGGTTATTGCTAAATCGCCCTCAGTTAGTAGCCTGTCACGCCATTTTTCGACCTGATGAAAATCCTCTACGAGCTCGCGCGTCGGCTTCAGGGCACTGTCTAAAGCTTGTTGTAGGGCCTGCGGATCGTCGTGTGAAATGAGCCCGCCGATATAGCGCAGTTGCCGTTGCCTCGCGCTTTTTTTGAGGCCGCGGGCGGCCCGGATCGCCTCTCGCAATGAGTCGGAGAGGGCTATCTTTAAGAGTTGCTTGTCGGGAAGTTCCACAAGTCCGCGACCGAGGTCCTGCAGTGCAAGGAGTTCCCGTTTTATTTTGCTTTTACTTTTTTCGGTTAGTTCTGGTTCTTCCATTTGCGACCCCCTGGGGACAGTGAGGACCGCCACACTAAGGCTTGACGATATCTTGTTCCGATAACTCATGGCCCCAATCGCGCTTAGCAGTAAGATAGCGACGATTCCAATGGTTGACCCCCGTTACGTGCTTAACGGGGGTGACCTGAGTATGTCCAAACTCCGCTAAATCAAGAGTTTTTTTCGGATTATTGGTCAGTAATCGAAAAGGTCGCTTACCAACGAAGTAATGAAGTAAGGCGGCCGCATCGCTAAAATCTCGCGAATCGTCCGGTAAGCCAAGCGAGCGATTTGCTTCATAGGTGTTTTCACCTGCGTCCTGTAACAGATAGGTAGCAGCTTTGGCCCATAAGCCTATTCCGCGTCCTTCGTGTCCGGACATATATATTACCAGGCCGCCTTGATCATCTTGATCAATTCGGTCGAGCGCCGACACGAATTGCGGACCACACTCGCATCGTTGTGAGCCAAATACATCCCCAGTGAGGCAACTTGAATGCACCCGCACGAGCGGGTTTGTACTGGCACGGATATCGCCGATTACCAACACGCTGTTGACGGCCATGCTTGAGGCAAGTTCCGCGAACGAACGTTGACCGCCTTGCTTATTGAGATCTCTAGCCAACTCTTCAACTTGGGCGAGTTCGGTGCTGCGCACGGTGGCATACCACTGGGTTGTGATTTGAACTTTGTCGAGCTGCAACGGTAGAGGAATGGGCCCCAGCACGTTGATGGCAACGGCTCCTTCGACCCGAGGCGCATCGATGGGTGTTTCTTGCCCGTCAGAATCGATGCGGACAAGTTTTCGTTCCGCAACCAAGCGTTTTCGAATCGTCGGATTTAGGTAGGTGAACATAATTTCGGATCATCCAGCTACGATGATGTTTGAGAGTGACGGTCGCGCATAGTAGCAGTGTCTCGCATTTGGTACTGAATGTTCGGGGATTTGTAGGCGCTTAAGACGGCGCCGAGTGCGACGGTCGCCTAAGCGGTTAGGTGCAATCGGGACAGGTTAGGAAGGGCGTTCGCCTGCCAATGTCACTCGATACATCGTCCGGTTGTGCCCGTGGTAGTCGTTTAAAGCGTTGTGTTGCGCGCAACGATTATCCCATAAGGCAACCGAGCCTCGCTGCCAGTGGAATCGGCATTGGAATTCTTCGCGTTGCTGCACGCAATATAGGTACTGCAATAGCGGCTGGCTCTCTTCGGCGGTCATGCCTTCTATGTTCACGGTGTGACCGTTACCGCAATAAAGCGCCTTACGTAACGTCTCAGGATGAGTGCGCACAAGCGGGTGCGCGGCAGTGGTGACAATATCGCTGGCATCGGCAGGGCGATCGGCGATCCGATGAATCCGGGTCACTGCAGCGTCGGGCTTTTCGGCACTGTTGACGCCGCGTAAGCTAGAAAGCAGGTCCTTCATACCGTCAGATAACGCTTCGTAGGCAAGATACATGTTGGCGAACAATGTGTCCCCGCCAACAGCCGGTACCTCCTGGGCGTACAGTATTGATCCGAGCGGCGGTTGTTCCAGGTAACTTGTATCGGTATGCCACAAACCACCAAAATTTATTTTTTCATCGGCTTTCTTTGCAACTTCGACCACATCCGGGAAATCTTCCATTCCTTTGACAAAAGGATAGCGTCCGATTTTTCCGAATAGCCGCGCAACCTCGACAAGCCGTGCTGGTGTGAGATTCTGGTCACGGAAAAACACAACCAGATACTTCAACCAGGCCTCGCGAATTTCCTTAACCGTTGTTTCAGACAATTCGGAACTTAAGTCGACCTGACTAATTTCCGCACCGATTGCGGGAGTTAAAGGTTTAACCGAGATCATTGTGTATGACATCGTGCAGTCCTCGCTAGGTGTTGTGGATGGTCGCCTGTCACCGCCCAACGCTTTAAGGGACACGGCGGTAGGCGACATTATAAGCGCTCAACCCGAGCTGGCTACAAACACCAGGCGGCACGATATCGACGTCGGGGACGTTGTCCTGCGAAAAAGCGTGACCGTCGACCTATGCGACCGGCACGCCCGTGTCATTAACTTGCGCGTAGAAAATTTTCTGGTTGAATAACTTACCCAAGACATCATTGAGAGCACGCGCTTTTTTACGCGCCTCGTTAAATTCTGTCTCGTGAGGCTGGACCCGCGTATGTAGCGCAATCTCGGTACGCAGTGCGCGCTCAATAAGTTCTAGGTCGCCAGGCGATAAGCGAAAGTGCTCGTGATATTTTGCCATGTCGGTTTCTTCCATCCTGGACGCCAACCCCGGTTCCGGGATGAGTCGTCCTGCGTTTCTGTCTTTGGGAGCTGCTCCGGCGGGTGCTGGAGTCTTGCAAGTCCCAAAATAATTCTCGAGCGCAGTTATCAGCTGGTTAGCTAGCTAATACCTTCGCGACAGACATGCCCAGGGTGGAGGTGCCGTTGCCGTCGCGCGTTCAAAACGCGGTCGCAACGGTCCATTCTTGAGTCCAGAAAATCTCGGATAAATTGAGTGTGCTGCTAGCATACGAGCTTCCTCCATCATGTCAGCAGGGTTGTATTTCGCGCGCCTCGTGGGGCGAACGTCGGTCGTTGTGCACCGCAACGATTATAAAAAATACTGGCCGTGCGTCAATCTTTCGTTCGATAGATTCTCCGATTATTTTACCGGCTGCGCTTTAAACCCTGCGTGTTCGAGCAATCTTCCGGCTTCGCCGCCTGGGAGCCAGATAACGAGGGCTTTCAATGGAACGTCCGATGGCACCCAGTGGCGAATTTTGTCGCCTGGTTTAACGAAGCCGAGATCTCCGGGCTTGAGGATATGTTCAATTCCGTTCACTTCGTGCCCGAGCCAGCCCTCGACGACGTAAAATATTTCCAGGCTGTCGTGCGCGTGTGCGGAGTTTGGTCCGCCATCGTATCCGGCCGGCAGATTAAGTTCTCCAACCTCTATTTCTTCACTACCGAGGTTGGACGCATCCAGCAGCATTTTTATCGATACAGGTCCGGACACGAGCTCTTGGGTGCCGCTACTTGCGGCACGGTAACTTGTCGCCGGCACTGCTGAATCGTGGTGGTGCGCCGACCCATCGGCCAAGACGTAAGCGTTAGAACCAATGAATAGACAAGCAAGTAGCGCGCCATGGACCAGCGTGCGATTAAGAAATTTCATAGACACCTCCCGTGCCAAAGTGGGGAACCAGTTGTTGAGACATATTGAGTACGAATCCGTTCCGCTGCTATTCGACCAACAAAGACCGCAGACTTTGGCGCATTTCGGCCGTTATGCCGATGCCTTCTTCGAGATACGATTGTGTCGAGCCGTATGCAGCAACCATTTCCGCAATCGCCGTTTGAATGTATCTGGGGTTCGCAGCCATGAGCACGTCGATGATCTGCGGATCTGTACCGTCAGTGAACAGATCAACCTTTTCGATGCGCCCTTCAGTCATAACATAGTCCTGAACGATGTCGGCGGTCGAAGCATCGATTGCAAGTAGAAGAATTGCCGCGATCATGCCGGTCCGGTCTTTGCCGCTGGTGCAATGAAACACCGACGGTGAATCGCTGTGCGCGAGAATGTCGTTGATGATGGCTAGATAGTCGACGGTATGGTCGGTTGCGAGCGCCCGATACTGCTCTAACATCGCATCGAAAGCTGCGTTCGGATCTAAGCTACCAGCCCTGATACGCTCGAACATTAGATGCGTGTGGCGCGGTAAGAACGCATGGGTAATTTGCGCTAGCTGTGGGTCGCTCGGTAGGCAATTTGGAGCCTTGGCACGTTCCTCGTCCACCCGCATGTCGAATACTGTCGTGATCCCGAGGTCACTTAACGATCGATGGTCTTGCACGGTGAGATTTGATAGGCGATCGGATCGATAGAGGACGCCGCGTCGCGTGATGCCAGTGGCAGTCGCAATGCCGCCCATGTCGCGAAAATTTCGACTACCCTCAAATTCGACGTAACGTGTTGCTGTGCTCATGGTGTGGTGCTCATCTCATCTAGAGGTCATTTATGGTGCCTGTGACATTCTCACATATATCTACAGTCGGCCGAACCCATTACAATGCTCGCCTCTATGGTGGCCGTGTCGGTCCCCTCGCGACGCAAAACTGCGAATTCCGCCAGGCCTGGAAGGGAGCAACGGTAGTAGTGGCGCGGGCGCCGAGGTGTGGCTGGCACGGCCGCCGCCTAAATATTGACATTGCATGCAACCGGAAATCACCTAGTGGTGGGAGTTTCTTACGGTTGCAGTGAATTGTCTGTAGCAGTAGCGATAGGCCAAAACAGACACTATGAGTTACCAGGTTCTTGCGCGAAAATGGCGACCGCACGGCTTCGATCAAATGGTTGGTCAAGGTCATGTGTTGCGTGCGCTCGTTAATGCGCTAGATTCCGACCGATTACACCATGCCTATTTGTTCACCGGCACGCGGGGCGTTGGCAAGACATCGTTGGCTCGAGTCTTCGCTAAAGCGCTCAACTGCGAAGTCGGAGTCAGTAGCACGCCGTGCGGTACATGCTCCAGTTGTATAGAAGTTGACGAAGGACGTTGCGTTGACCTAATTGAAGTAGACGCTGCCTCACGGACTAAGGTCGATGAGACACGCGAGCTTCTGGACAATGTTCAGTACGCGCCGACCCGTGGTCGATACAAGGTGTACTTGATCGACGAGGTACACATGTTTTCGACGCACTCGTTCAATGCGCTGTTGAAAACCCTAGAAGAGCCCCCGCCACACGTAAAATTCTTGCTTGCGACAACGGATCCGAAAAAATTACCCGTGACGATTTTGTCGCGGTGTCTTCAATTTAATCTAAAAAGAATCTCGGTTGACCAGCTACTGTCGCATTTGCGCATGATCGTAACCGCCGAAAACGTTTCCGCCGATGACGCCTCTTTGGCGCTTATTGCGAGCGCTGCAGACGGTAGTGTTAGAGATTCTCTTAGTTTGCTCGATCAGGCCATTGCTTACGGTAATGGCGAGTTAACTCAACCTGATGTGGCCGCCATGTTAGGTACCATAGGCTCTGCCGATGTCGCCGCGATGCTCGAATTCTTGAGCGCGGATGATGGCCCGGGCTTGATTAAACTAGCCAGAGAACTCGCACAAAGCGCGCCGGATTACCATCACGTGCTCGGAGAGTTACTGTCTTTGATTAGAAGGGTCGCCGTGTTTCAATCGCTTGGACAGGACACGGACGTACTCGATGAAAGCAATGACGTGGTCGCGCTAGCCGAACAAATAACGGCAGAAGAATGCCAGTTGTTTTATCAGATTGGCCTGATTGGTCGCCGGGATTTGTCTTTGGCGCCGGATCCACAATCTGGATTTGAAATGGTGTTGCTACGGATGTTGGCCTTTCGGCCCGCCGAACGGAATCCTGCACCGACCCGGACCATAACGCGGCGCCCGGCAAAACCAGCAGTTCCGCTTAAGGAATCGGTGAATCAATCCGCGGGTACCTCAGAAGATAGCAAGGCATTGCAGGCCGACAATGAACTGCCGAGTGCGAAGAAGTCAGAGATTGAGACCCCAGCGCAGGCGAGCACGGTTGAGCCGGAATTTGCGGCGTCGATCCCGCCGTCGACCGTCGAGCCGATTTATCCGAATGAGCCACAACCGTCGCCGGCGCCCAAGGTAGCAGCCGCGTTACCTGAATCCTCTGCCACTGAGCGCGACACGCTGGCGCCAGAGCCAGAGCCAGAGCCAGAGCCAGAGCCAGAGCCAGAGCCAGAGCCAGAGCCAGAGCCAGAGCCAGAGCCAGAGCCAGAGCCAGAGCCAGAGCCAGAGCCAGCAGAGCCGCCTGGCGAGACAGTCGTGGAGTCGATTAAGCTGGAAGTCGACGCGGCGCGCGAGGATAACGCGAACGATCTTCTGGCGACCGGTGAGTTAGATTGGAACGAGACAGTTGCGCAATTGACGTTGCAAGGGCTAGTTCGCGAGTTGGCGCGCAATACCGCCTTAAAAGCTTACGACGGAAAGGTCATCGATCTGTTGCTGGCCCCGCAACACGAAAATTTACGCGCAGAGCGGCTAGTTAGTGGCTTGGAACTAGCACTTAAGGAACAATTACACTCAGATGTCCGGATCCGACTTTCGTTCGAAGGTGACCAGTCTTTAGATACCCCGTCGCAGCGCTTGACCAAAGCGCAATTGCAGCGTCAACAAGAGGCAGAAGTAAGCATCGATAGCGATCCGATAGTAAAATCGTTACGCGATGTGTTCGGTGCAACGGTAGAAGAAGTTGAGCCGCACGGAAAAATGCACGGGTGAGATTGTGCATTTTGAGATCAACTACGAGCTAAAGGAAGAACTATTGCTATGAAGGGTCCGCTGGGAAACATCATGAAGCAAGCGCAGCGTATGCAAGAAGACATGGAGCGTGCGCAAACAGAACTAGCCGCGATGGAAGTTATCGGCGAATCTGGCGGCGGTATGATCAAGGTCACCATGTTAGGCAATCGCGACGTTAAGTCCGTGAAGATCGATCCGATCTTAATTGGTGACGACATTGAGATGCTGGAAGATTTGGTTGGCGCTGCGTTGAACGACGCTAACCGCAAAGTCGAGGCGGTGAGCAAAGAAAAAATGTCCGGAATGACAGCCGGACTCAATCTTCCGGCAGGGTTTAAATTACCATTTTAGATGGGCTTTCGTGATGGTCGTTCCGAAATTTGCAGACCATCCTCGATACTTGCCTGGCTGTCACTTTGAACGGCGACGCAAAGCGCTCGCTTGTAATACTCGAATGCCTTGGCGGAAATCTGTGAATTGAACACTCAACCCTTGCTTGATCAGTTAATCGACGCGTTACAAACGCAGCCCGGCATCGGGCCAAAGTCCGCACAACGTATTGCGTTTCAGCTTCTGGAACGAGACCGCGATCGCGGTTTAAAGCTTGCACGTGTGCTTTCCGAGGCGCTCACGAAAATCGGTCAATGCGGGTCTTGTCGTACATTTACGGAAAGCGAATTATGTCGGACATGCGCGTCGCCGAACCGCGATAGTTCGATTCTATGTGTTGTTGAAAGCCCAATGGATGTCGCTTCAATCGAACAAGCAGCGGATTTTCACGGGAAATATTTCGTCCTAATGGGGCATCTGTCGCCGATCGACGGAATTACTCCTGAAACGCTCGGGCTGCATGTCCTTGAGCAGCGCCTTTTGGCCGGTGAAGTGAAAGAGCTGATTGTCGCAACCGGAACCACGATGGAAGGCGAGGCGACCGCACACTATCTGAAAGACCTAGCCGAAAGCACTTCGGTTGTCGCGACACGCATTGCTTATGGTGTACCAATGGGGGGCGAACTTGAATACGTGGACGGCTCGACCCTGTCGCACGCAATCGCTACTCGTCGGGCCTATTGATTTCAGCCGTCCGGATGAAACCCTAGCGTCAATGTGACGCTTCGACGCCGGACACTATTCGGCGTGCTCACGCATAACAAATCCTTCATTGGCTTGGAGACCCCGCATGAATTATTCCCCATCAAACCTCATCTGGATCGATCTCGAAATGACCGGGCTTGAACCGGACTCCGATCGCATAATCGAAATTGCCACGATCGTAACGGACCAAGACTTACACGAATCGATCGAGGGTCCGAGCTTAGTTATCCATCAAAGCGACGATTTGCTGAACGCAATGGACGAATGGAACACCTCGCATCACGGCAAATCCGGGCTCACCCAACGGGTACGTGATAGCAAGATATCCGCGCAGATGGCGGAACGCGAAACACTCGACTTTCTAACGCAATGGGTGCCGCTTGGCAGCTCGCCGATGTGTGGAAATAGCGTTTGTCAGGACCGACGATTTCTCTATAAATACATGCCGAAATTAGTCGAGTATTTTCATTACCGCAATCTAGACGTCAGCACCTTGAAAGAACTCGCCAATCGCTGGTCGCCGGCATTGGCGAAATTTAAAAAGAGTGGTGCACACTTGGCGATGGATGACATTCGTGAGTCGATTGGTGAACTCAGTTACTACCGGGAACATTTTATACGGCTCGGATCTGAGTAGCAGTGTGGAACACTTGTACGATATCAACGCGATTCGCGAGCTCGATAGGCTCGCAATGGCGGGCGAGGGTTCGTCCGGCCTAAGCCTGATGATCTCCGCCGGCCGTGCGGCGTTGCGCGAACTAAAAGTTCGTTGGCCGCAATGCAAGCGGCTTGTTGTCGTATGCGGGCAGGGTAACAACGCTGGAGATGGCTACGTAGTGGCGCGCGAAGCCCACAGGCACGGCATGGAAGTGACGGTCATCCAGGTTGGTACAACACGCCGACTAAGCCCCGACGCTCGTTCGTGTTACGAGAAACTGATCGAGACCCAGATTGCACTGCAGGCAGACCTTACGCCAATCGCTTCGGCTGATGTAACGGTTGATGCGTTGTTTGGCATTGGGCTCAACAGAGAAATCACTGGCGAATACCGGACTGCCATAGAGCACATGAACCGTGCGCCGACACCGGTCTTAAGTCTCGATATTCCGTCTGGCCTTGATGCCTCTACCGGTCTGAGTCTTGGTAGCACCGTGATGGCTACATCGACGGTTACATTCATTGGACTAAAACAAGGACTTTATACGGCAGAGGGCCCCTCGTATGCGGGCGACATCGTGTTGGATAATCTCGGCGTCGACCGAAGCTCACCAATTAATGTCCCGGCGACGGCCAGATTAATAGGTGAGTCGTATATTAGGAAAAACATTCGTGCGCGACGCCGAACGGCGCACAAGGGCGACCACGGACACGTGCTGTTGATTGGCGGCGCGCCGGGCTACGTCGGCGCAATTCGCCTCGCGAGCGAGGCGGCGGCACGTAGCGGAAGCGGGTTGGTTAGTGTTGCTGCGCACCCCGACGTCGCCAATTTCTTGAACCTTGGCTGTCCAGAACTGATGGTCCATGCGACAAGAAACGGCGATCACATTGCCGGCTTGTTGGAGAAGGTCGATTGCCTCGCGATTGGCCCCGGCCTCGGGCGCTCACCGTGGGCTAGTCGTTTATTCGCGCGCGTAATGGCGACGGAACTACCGCTGGTGGTGGACGCCGATGCATTGAATCTGCTCGCCGAACAACCGTTGCGGCGTGACAACTGGGTGTTGACTCCGCATCCGGGTGAAGCGTCTCGTCTTCTAGGGGTCACGACCCAACAAATTCAGGCGGATAGATTTGCCGCGGCGAAACAAATTCAGCACCGCTATGGAGGCTGTGTGGTACTGAAAGGGGCGGGCTCAATTGTGAGTGACGGTGGCGTGCCGGATGTCTTGAGTGGCGGCAACCCAGGCATGGGTAGTGGCGGCATGGGCGACGTTTTGACGGGTATTATCGCTGCCCTAATCGGTCAAGGATTCTCGCTGTGCAACGCCGCGCGACTCGGTGCCTGCGTCCATGCGGCTGCCGGCGACATGGCCGCCGTGGACGGCGAACGTGGCATGTTGGCCTCCGATTTGATGCCCCATATCCGGTCTTTAGTGAATAGAACAGAGGGCTGAATGATAACGATCACGGTGCGTTCCGACATTGAAATGGAAAAATTTGGCGCCGCGGTTTCAATTGCGGCTAACCAGGCAGTACGGATTTATTTATCTGGCGGTCTAGCGGCCGGAAAGACCACCTTTGCACGAGGGTTTATTCGTGCTCGGGGTCATGAAGGGGCGGTCAAAAGTCCAACTTTTACGATCGTAGAGAGCTACGAACTCGACAACCGGCCGGTTCATCATTTCGATTTATACCGGCTCACGGATGCCGAAGAGCTCGAATACATCGGGCTAGATGAATATTTTGACGACGCCGCGGATTGTCTTGTCGAGTGGCCGATCCGCGGACGCGGGGTGCTACCGCCTGCCGACATCGAGCTCAATTTAGTCGTCGACGGAACATTTCGTGACATCGAGCTAAAGGCATTTAGCGAATATGGTAATAAATTGATTCCTGAAATAGAGAATAAATATTTAAAATCATATAGTTAACGCTAGTAAGTATGTTTTACTTGAATTTATTCAGATAACCCGGAGAATACGACAGAACGGCCTTTAATAATCGCTCGTATCTGTATGCGCAGCATCGTATTTTTACTATCAGTTTGTCTTTGTATCTGCGCCTCGTCTGCGGAGATCGAAGCCGTGCGCATGTCGCATAACGCAAAACGGACGGCGGTCGTGTTCGACCTGAGTGCCCCTCTCGGCTATCGAATCTCAAAATTCAGCAACCCGAACCGTCTTGTCATTGATTTTAAACAAGCCAAAGTACCGAAAGACCTCGTGCTCCCCAAGATCTCTGAAGCGCCGGTTGTCGGACTACGTTATGCCCGCCGAGGGGATTCCGATCTTCGGATCGTATTGGATTTATCCAAGCCCTTAGCCCATCGCGACTTACTCATTGAGGCGCGCAGCGAGTACGGCGACCGCCTCGTGCTAAATCTGACGCCTATAGCCAGATCAAACGCGGCCTCTATTGCATCGCCCAAGCCGACACCTGCGTTGGCTACAAGTTTAGCTACGAAAAAAGTAGCGAAAAAAGTAGTGGCTAAAAAACCGGTGCCTAGCCCAAAACCATTTGTCTACAATCGCCCAGGCGGTAACCGGGATATCGTCATCGCAGTTGATGCGGGACATGGCGGCCAGGATGTGGGCGCCATAGGACCGAGCGGCGCTTATGAGAAAGATTTGGCGCTTGCGGTGTCGCGTAAATTGGTCGACCGGATTAATCGAGAAAAAGGTATGCGCGGCGTACTCACACGCGATAGCGACCGATACTTGGGCCTGCGCGAACGAATGAATGCCGCGCGTGACGCCGAAGCCGACCTATTCATATCCGTGCACGCTGATGCATTTCGTGATCCGCGAGTTAAGGGATCGTCTGTGTATGTCTTATCTCAGCGTGGCTCGAGTAGTGAAGCCGCACATTGGTTGGCCGAGAACGAGAACGCGTCCGATCTGATCGGCGGCGTCAGCCTGGATGATAAAGACGACGTCTTGAAATCCGTGCTTTTGGATCTGTCTCAAACCGCGTCTCTGGATGCGAGCATCGACGCCGCAAACGCAGTGCTGAGAGCGCTCAAGCAAATCGGCCCAGTCCATAAAAGTAAAGTACAGCATGCGGGATTCATGGTGCTTAAATCTCCGGACATTCCGTCGCTTCTCGTCGAAACCGCATTTATATCGAATCCGGCTGAAGAGAAACGTCTACGAACCAAGGGCTATCAACAGCGCCTGGCAACCTCAATATTCACCGGCATTCGCGCTTATTTCAGCGAGCACGGGCCATCGGCTAAGCATTATGCGGAACAGCGTCGGCACCGCGTAATGAACGGGGACTCGCTCTCTGTGATTGCAAATCGTTACGACGTGAGCATAGAAAGTATTAAATTAGCCAACAATTTGGCAACCGACGGCGTGCGACTTGGTGCCGTACTTAAAATTCCTTAAGCACTAGAAGCCTGTCGGACTGAGGGCGTTGCTCTCGACTTCCGCTCCAGGCTCAGTTCTATCTCGTCCATCCATGGACTCGTCGACTTCCGCTCCAGGCTCAGTTCTATCTCGTCCATCCATGGACTCGTCGACTTCCGCTCCAGGCTCAGTTCTATCTCGTCCATCCATGGACTCGTAACCCCTGAACCCCTGCAGTCGCCGGGGAAAGCCAAGTTTGGCTATTTCACTGTCGTTAAATAGAGTGACGATTCGCCGCGAAAGTGCGCTAATAATAACTCAAACTGGACTTTTCCTCGTGCTGGACGGCTAAGTCCGACAGGCTCCTAGGTTTCCGTAATCGACACACTGCTAAACTGTGTCGCATGTCAGAAGAACACATCATTCGACCGCTATCCGGCGATGTGATCAATCAAATCGCCGCCGGAGAGGTTGTCGAGCGCCCGGCATCGATCGTTAAGGAACTGATCGAAAACAGCCTTGACGCTGGCGCGAGCCGAATTTCGATTGAATTGACTGGCGGTGGTATCGATCGGATCCAGGTACGCGACAACGGATATGGCATCCCCGCGACGCAACTCGGACTCGCACTGTCTCGGCATTGCACGAGCAAGCTGGTCAGCGCAGCGGACTTGCAATCGATCCGTTCGCTCGGATTTCGTGGTGAAGCGCTGGCGAGTATCGGGGCGGTAACAGAGCTGAGTATCACTTCTAGAACCGCTGACGATAAGCACGGTTGGCGAGTTGACTCTCGACCCGACGGCTCGGATGTACGTCCAGTACCTAAGTCGCATCCGCTTGGGACGACGATCGAGGTGCGCGCGCTCTTCGCCAACACGCCGGCGCGACGCAGATTTTTGAAACAGCCGCGCACCGAACTACTCCACATTCAACAATTTCTTAGGCGTGCGGGATTCTGTTATCCGGATGTCGGGATCGTGCTCGTTCACGACGAGCGACAAAGCTTGAAATTATCTCCGGCGGACGACAAAACCGCGACACAACGACGCTGGCGAACACTTTTTGGTAGCGAGTTCGTCGATTCTTGTATCCCGATTGAAGCCGTCGCCGATGACGTCGCGATCAGTGGCTGGGTTGGACAATCGAGCTACAGCCGGCAAAACTCCGCTCTGCAATACATCGCGATAAACCGCCGAGTCGTTCGCGATAGACATATAGCCCATGCGATACGCCTGGCCTACGACAGCGCCATCGCAGACGGGCGACACCCCGCCTACGCGTTGCGACTAGAACTCCCCAGTCACGACGTAGATGTCAACGTCCACCCCGGCAAAGCGGAAGTCCGCTTCCACAACCCGCGTACCATTCACGATCTAGTTTACGCGTGTGTGAAACGCGCGCTGGTTGATGGCGTCAACACAAAAGATTCCGTCTCGAGCTACCCAGACTTGCTCCATAAGGAAGCTCGCCAAGACGTTGCCAACGCGCCTTCGCTTGACTACCAACATGCGGGTCGCGCCCTGAGTAGAAATTCCCTGCGACCCGTGCCGCCGCCACTAGCAAGCGCCGGCGAATTGTTAGTCATAGTCGAAAATCGTTTCGCGATCATAAATCGGGACGCTCGGGTATTCGCCATTAATTTGCATCCCGCCATCGAACTTGTTGTCGCCAACAGACTGTCCCGTGGCGAATTGGAGCCGCGTCCATTAATAATTCCGGAGGCTTATAAAATTCCGCTGGAAGATTCCGACATGGCGGACCTGCGCGAGTACGGGGTCGACATTACTCGATTGGGGTCAGACTCGATTGCTTTGCGCGCAATTCCGGTGGTGGTTTCAGAAATCGACGCTCGTGAATTTGGTACAAGCGTGATCGACAAGCTTGCTGAAGGCCAAGAAGTTCCGAATGTTCTAGCACACGCCGCTAGCCATGCCTTTCGCAGCCCACGTGGTCTTACCGAATGCCGCCGATGGTATGCGGCGCTTTGCCAATTGCTACAAGAATTCGAGCATCGTCCAGAAGATTTCGGGGTTGCCCTCGACGCGGCGCACCTCAGTAATTTGTTCGAGCGACCATAGCCACAGTGCCCAACTCGAACCTACAGCCGCCGGTAATCTTTTTGATGGGACCGACCGCGAGCGGTAAAACAGCCGCCGCATGTTGGCTGGTTGATAAATTCGCTTGTGAAATCGTGAGTGTCGATTCGGCGCTGGTTTATCGGGGGCTCGATATTGGTACGGCTAAACCGAGTCCGGCCTTACTCGAGAAATATCCGCATCGATTGATCGACATATGTGAACCGACGGCGAGTTATTCGGCGGGTGAGTTTCGTAATGATGCAATGCTGGCGATCGCCGAAATCCACCAGCGCGGGAATATTCCTTTGCTGGTCGGCGGAACCGGCTTGTATTTTCGCGTGCTCGAAAATGGAATTGCGGAACTACCCGGGCGCGATGCCGCCGTTCGTCAAAGCCTCGAGGAAGAACGCAAAGCAACCGGTCTTGGTGCAATGCATTCTCGCCTAGCTGCTATCGATCCGGGCAGCGCAGAGCGTATTCACCCGAATGATCCCCAGCGCATCCTGCGCGCCCTCGAGATCTACACGCTGTGCGGTACGACGATGTCTGATCTATTGCAGCCCCCGCACGGCTCCGAACAAACGTTATCAATTTGTAAATTGGTACTTGCGCCTAGCGATCGACAATGGTTGCACGATCGCATTGCCCAGCGGTTCCGCGGCATGCTGGCCGCTGGTTTTATCAATGAGGTTGCTGCATTGCACTGTAATTCCGACCTCAGCCCGGCCAATCCGGCATTGCGGGCGGTTGGATACCGCGCCGTGTGGCGTTATCTGAGCAAGGAATGTACTTTCGACGAGATGGTGAGCTCTGCAATTGTCGCCACTCGGCAGCTCGCAAAGCGGCAATTCACGTGGTTTCGCCGGGAGACCGAGGTGCAATGGGTAGACTGCATGGCATCTGATGCGCACGAGCAGTTGGCCGTAGCGCTAAAATCACATCTTCAATATAATAAAACGCGGGGTACATAAGGGCTCAAGGCGGATCTACACGTTCGAAGCGTACCCGAAGCAGGCGCTTCCAGAGATAAAAACAATAAAATAAGGAGAAGATCGTATGAGCAAAGGGCAGTCGCTCCAGGAACCCTACCTCAACGCACTAAGGAAGGAACGAATTCCCGTGTCTATTTACTTGGTCAACGGGATCAAACTGCAAGGTCAAATCGAGTCATTTGACCAATTTGTCATCTTACTCAAAAACTCAGTAAGTCAAATGGTCTACAAGCATGCCATCTCGACTGTCGTTCCAAGCCGGAACGTGAAACTACCTCGCGCGGATGGTGAAGAAGCGGATGATGATGATGAACACGGAGATTCGGAAGATTGAGTACGTGGTGATAACACTTGTTTGAGCGCCCCGATGCGGGCGAGTCGGCGATTGTCGTACACGTTACATTTAAACAATTTGGGCGTAGTCCGGATCTAGACGAATTTCTTGAACTGGTCACGTCGGCTGGCGCGAGCGCGATTGAGACGGTTACCGCGACTCGTGATCGACCCGATCCTCGATATTTCATTGGCACCGGCAAGGCGGATACGCTAAAGGCGCTGGTTCGCGACTCGCACGCGGACGTTGTCCTTGTGAACCACGAGCTAAGCCCAGCACAGGAACGCAATCTGGAAGGATTGCTCGAATGTCGGGTGATCGATCGTACTCGATTGATTTTGGATATATTCGCCCAGCGCGCGCGTTCATTTGAAGGAAAACTGCAGGTCGAGCTAGCGCAGCTCAAGCATCTATCGACCCGTTTGGTGCGTGGCTGGACTCACCTAGAAAGACAAAAAGGCGGCATCGGGTTGCGCGGTCCAGGTGAAACGCAACTGGAGTCCGATCGACGAATGCTCGGTCTTCGCATTAAACAAATCAATACCAAACTCTCTCGGGTGCGCACCCAGCGGCAGCAAAGTGCGCGTTCGCGCAAGCGAGCGCTGCTTTCGACAGTCTCTATCGTTGGCTACACGAACGCTGGAAAATCTACGCTATTTAATCACTTAACGGGCAGCGAGGTTTTTGCGGCCGACCAGTTATTCGCGACTTTAGACACGACGTTACGCCGCTTCGATGTCACCGGTGAGCATCCGGCGTTGCTGAGCGATACGGTCGGATTCATCCGAGATCTGCCGCCAGAGTTAATTGCCGCGTTTCAAGCGACCTTAGAAGAAACGGCTGACGCCGCGTTATTGCTGCACGTCGTCGACAGTAACTCGTCCGAGGCGAATGACAATATCTCAGAAGTGCATCGCGTGCTCGAAAGGCTCGGTGCGCACGAAACGCCGATGGTCGAAGTATTTAACAAAATAGATTTACATCCGGATATGGCACCCCACGTCGAGCGCGGCCCGGACGGGCAAGTCACGCGAGTGTGGATGTCTGCGGCAACCGGTGCTGGTACTCATTTGTTGCTTGAAGCAATTGCCGAACGCCTCAATGTAACGAAAGTCCAGCGGCGCATTATCCTGCCGCCACAGGCGGGGCGGTTGCGCGCAAAACTTTTCGCGCTCGGGGCCGTGGTTGACGAGTCTGTGCTCGAGAGCGGCGACTGGGCGATAGAAATCACCTTGGCGGAGACACGATGGGAGACGCTGTTGGAGAAGATTGCCCCGGAACTTAAGGATTTCGTCATCGTCGACGATGACGAATCGACGACATCAATACGATTACGACAGCAAATAGCCGCAATTTAATTTCACCGCGATTGGTGATCCGAAGCGCATAAACAAAAGGCTGCCGTGGTTTTCAACGTCGTTTAATGATTGAGTTTCATTGAACAAGCGAGCCACGCCCCGTACAATCCGTTCGCTCAGCCTACCGATTACCAAGTTCGAGAAAAACTAATGGCGTGGAATGATCCTGACGACAAAGACCCCGATCCGTGGGGCGGCCGTAAAGGCAACGATGGCCCTCCAGATTTGGACGAAATCGTTCGAAAAATGCAGGATAAGCTCGGCGGGTTTTTCGGCGGCGGTGGCGGGCCGTCGACTCCTGGGTCGGGCGGCGGTGCAACGTCTCCTTTCGTTTGGATCGCCTTGGCTATTGGGCTGGCAGTACTGCTTTTCTTAGCGACTTTCTGGCGCATCGAACCCGCCGAACGGGGCGTTGTGATGCGCTTCGGTAAATATGTACGTACGTTGCAGCCGGGGCCGAGTTTTCAACTTCCGCGGCCGATCGATGAAGTCATTACCGTGAACGTCCAACAGATCCGGCCGTTCACAGTGAATGCAACAATGCTCACAGGCGACGAAAATATCGTTGATGTAGAGATGGCAGTGCAGTACCGAATCAAGGACGTGAAGAGCTATCTATTTAAGATCGCTGATCCCGATACGACGGTCCAACGAGTGACCGAGAGCGCGATTCGCGACATTATCGGGCAGAGTACTTTGGATTTCGTCATTACTGAGGGGCGCGCAGAGATCGGCGCCGACGCTATGGCACTCATTCAGCAAATTCTTGATAACTACGAATCCGGAATCGAAGTAACCAGTGTGAATATGCAACCTGCAAAACCACCGGAGCAGGTGAAGGCATCGTTTGATGATGCTATTAAGGCGCGCGAAGACGAACAGCGACGTATTAATGAGGCTGAGGCCTACCGCAACGAGGTTGACGAGAAGGCGCAAGGCGAGGCGGCGCGAATATTGCTCCAAGCCCAGGCGTACGAAGAGCAAGTCGTCGCAGAAGCACACGGCGAGGCGCGGCGATTCGAGCAACTCCTCGTGGAATACGAAAAGGCGCCTGAGGTGACCCGGTCGCGCCTCTATCTCGACACGATTGAAGAGGTGCTAGCGCAAAACCCGAAAGTAGTACTAGATAACAAAGGCGGGAATAGCTTGATGTACCTACCGATCGATAAGTTGATTCAAAGCGCGTCAGACAGGGTGGCCCCAACGAGCACAGAAGGATTGTCGTCGGATATAGCACCCGCGCCGCGTAGTGCCGAGTCTGTTAGTCGCGATCGTACCGACAGTCGAATGCGGGGAGCACGCTAGATGTTACCCAGAATCGTTATAGCACTTGCGATAATAGTCGGCCTTGCATCCGTCAGTATGTTTCGTGTGTACGAGCAAGAGCGAGCCATCTTGTTTCAACTCGGCAAAATTCAGCGTTCTGATTTCACTCCGGGTTTGTATTTTAAAGTCCCGGTCTACCAGAACGTAGAAAAATTCGACATTCGCCTGCAAACCTTAGATTCGGAACCCCAACGGTTCTTAACGGGCGAGAAAAAAGACGTGATTGTCGATTCCTTCGTACGCTACAGGGTGAACGATATAGAGAAATACTATATCTCGACGGGCGGCGATGCGCGCCGCGCCGGGATTTTGTTGTATCAGAAAATCAACGATGGGCTGCGTAGCGAATTCGGCAAACGCACGGTCCAGGAAGTGGTCTCCGGCGAACGCGGCGCGATCATGAATATCGTGACAAAAACGGCCGATGATCGGGGCGAAGAATTAGGTATGGAAATCGTCGATGTGCGCTTGAAGCGGATCGATTTACCTGCCGAAGTGAGCCAGAACGTCTACGAGCGCATGCGCTCTGAACGAGCCAGAGTCGCACGAGAGTTCCGTGCGCGCGGCGAAAAGACGGCAATAACGATCAAAGCAGACGCCGATCGTTCACGAACGGTTGTCGGTGCAAACGCGTATCGAGACGCCGAAACTTTACGCGGTACCGGCGATGCGGGCGCCGCCAAAATTTACGCCGATGCGTATAACAAAAACCGAGAGTTCTACGATTTTTATCGCAGTTTAAATGCTTACAAGACCAGTTTCCGCAGTGGCGGGGATGTTTTCTTACTCGATCCAGAATCCGATTTTTTCAAATACTTTACGAACCCCGGTGTTCAGTAAGCGATCCGTATCTTAAAAATCACGCGTGACTTTTAGTCCATGTGGCAAGATTTTCTGGTCGGGATCGCGCTTGTTCTGGTCTTCGAAGGCATCCTGCCATTTGTTAGTCCATCTCGGTACCGCGAAACCTTAGCGTTGGCAGCCCAAATGAACGACAAGACGATGCGCTTGATTGGCTTAGCAAGCATGGCTGCGGGCGTTGCTGCGCTTTATCTGGTGAGATCATAAGTATGAAGCTGGGCGAAAGATGGCTATTACCCGATGGGGTGGACGAAGTTCTGCCGCCGTTTGCGGAACCGTTAGAACAACTCCGACGAGATATTCTCGATGTATTTAGAAGTTGGGGCTATGAGCTCGTTCTGCCGCCGCTAGTCGAATTCATCGAATCGCTTCAATCCGGCAACGGCAAAGACTTAGATTTACAAACATTCAAAATCACCGATCAATTGACCGGACGTCTGATGGGCATGCGTGCCGACATGACGCCGCAAGTCGCTCGAATTGACGCCCATCGCCTAGCAACCGACTCTTTGCGACGGCTGTGCTACGTGGGGCCGGTATTACATGCGCGAGCAGATAAATTCGCCGGCTCGCGAAATCCCTTGCAAATCGGCGCCGAACTGTTTGGCCATGGCGGAATTGAAAGCGACGCCGAAGTTGTTTGCTTGTTGGCCGATGTTCTGAAAAGAGCCGATCTCGATCGGGTTACGATCGAGCTTGGACACATGGGGCTATTTAAAGCCTTGATTGATGCCGCGGCTCTGGACAACGACGCGACGGACAAATTGCTAGACGCTTTGTTACGGAAAGCAGAAGTGGAAGTTGAAGAATGTCTTAGTGAGAACGGTGTAAGCGGGCCGGGGGCTGCGCACATTGTCGGGCTACTACATCTTAACGGTGGCGTGGATGTCGTCGACGAAGCACGAACCGTGTTGGCCAGCGCGCCGCCTTCGGTACTTGCCGCACTGGACGCAATCGGCGCGCTTATCGAGCAGCTACGCATCCGCATTCCGGAAATTGATTTACACGTCGATCTAGCGGAATTACGTGGCTATCGCTATCACACGGGCTTGATATTCGCGGCCTATCTGCCGGGTGAGGGGCGCCCGATCGCGTGGGGCGGACGTTACGACAACATTGGGCAACAATTTGGACGTCCAAGAGCGGCGACCGGTTTCAGTACAGACCTAAAAAACTTAATTGGAGTAAGGCGACATCTGCCTGCCGAAGGCAAGAAAATTTTCGCGCCCGAAGGTAACGAGAGCGAACTGCTCGCCGCTATTTCACGATTGAGAAATCAGGGTAGCGTTGTAATTCAAGCGCTTGCGGGACAAATCGGAAGCGCGAATGATTTAGGCTGCAGCGGCGCACTCGTGCAACGCGGCGGCGCATGGATAATTGAAGACTTGAGCGATTAATGAGGACATACGAGTGGGCAGGTCCGTAATAATTATAGGCACCCAATGGGGTGACGAAGGTAAAGGCAAAGTAGTCGACATGCTTACCGATCGGGTCGATGCAGTGATCCGTTTCCAGGGCGGCCATAACGCCGGCCACACGGTCGTAATAGACGGCGAAAAAACTGTGTTGCACCTTATCCCGTCTGGGATTTTGCGTGCCAACGTTCGCTGTTTGATTGGTAACGGTGTCGTCGTCTCACCGGCGGCGCTCATTGAAGAGATCGAGATGCTCGAAGCAAAGGGCGTTCCAGCTCGAGAGCGTCTGCAGATGAGTGCGGCATGCCCGCTGATTCTCCCGTACCACGTGTCACTAGACCTAGCGCGTGAAAAAGCGCGGGGCGCACAAGCGATTGGCACAACCGGACGCGGTATTGGTCCAGCTTACGAAGACAAGGCCGCGCGCCGCGCACTGCGCGTCGGTGATTTGCTGCATCGTGAGCGTTTTGCCGCAAAATTGGGCGAAGTTCTTGATTACCATAATTTCGTTTTGGCCAATTACTACCGCGCCGAGCGTCTCGATTTCCAGCGCATCCTGGATGAACAAATGGGTTTCGCCGAAATTATGCGGCCCATGATCGCAGACGTTGCCGAGATAATTTACGGCTTGCACGAAAGCAGCTCGAAACTTTTGTTTGAGGGCGCGCAAGGTACGCTGCTAGATATCGACCATGGAACCTATCCGTATGTCACGTCTTCTAACACCACGGCGGGCTTTGGCAGCACCGGAACGGGCAGTGGCCCGCGCTGGATGGACTATGTTCTCGGCATTACGAAGGCATACACGACGCGCGTTGGGTCGGGACCTTTCCCCACCGAGTTGTTCGACGAAATGGGTGATCATCTGGCAAGTCGGGGGCACGAATTTGGCGCGACAACTGGACGTCCAAGACGCTGTGGTTGGTTCGATGCGGTGGCGCTACGACGCGCCCGGATCGTCAATAGTCTGTCGGGATTGTGCGTCACAAAGCTTGATGTACTCGACGGCCTAGACGAGATCCGTATTTGCGTTGGCTATCGCACACCCGATGGGACCGTGACTTTAGCCCCACCAGGAGCCGACGCGCTGGATGAAGTTGAGCCTATCTACGAAGACCACGAAGGATGGAGTGAATCGACCGTCGGCATCCGCGACTACGGATCTTTGCCGCCGAACGCACGCAAGTATTTGGAACGCATCGCGCAGATATGCGACACCCCGGTAGATATGATTTCAACCGGACCGGATCGCGCTGACACCATTGTTATTCGACATCCGTTCGGTGATTGAACGGCGTGCAGTCGATTCGTAATGAAGGCAGATCCCTTCGAAGAATTTGAGATTTGGTTTCAGCAGGCAAAAGAGAACGAGTCGTCTGATCACGACGCAGTTGCACTAGCGAGCGTTGATGCGCAAGGGCAGCCGTCTATCCGAATGGTATTGATGCGTTTTTTCGATCCACGAGGATTCGTTTTTTATACCAATCTAGAGAGCCGTAAA
>JBLFWZ010000031.1:0-26368 GCA_047611905.1 Gammaproteobacteria bacterium
GATTATCGGTTGGAGCTATTACGGCGAACGTTGTGCCGCCTTTTTATTTGGAACCTCAATAGTCTCTTACTACCGTATCGTATGGATCGGCGCGATCGTCGTTGGAGCGCAAAATAATCTAGAGCTCGTGTGGGCGTTTGCAGATTTGTTTAACGGCCTCATGGCAATCCCCAACCTCATTGCGTTAGCATTACTAAGCCCGGTTGTATTTTCAGAAACGAGGCGTTTTTTGAAAAGCAAAAACGTCACAACACGCATAGATGCCTTGAACGATTAAGCACAATGGAATTACCAACCGATATAACGCAAGTAGTGCAAAACGCCCTCGCCGAAGATGTCGGCGACGGCGACATCACGGCTCAGCTAATTCACGCAAACACTCGGGCGAATGCCCACGTTGTTTGTCGCGAGCGTGCGGTGATCTGCGGTCGCGCTTGGTTCGAGAAAGCGTTTCTTTTACTGGCTGGCGACTGCGTCATTAAGTGGCATTGTTCCGACGGAGAATCGATCGAAGCTGACGAAGTCATTTGCGAACTTGAAGGGCCCGCCAGGGCGCTTGTAACCGGCGAAAGAACAGCGCTAAATTTCCTCCAGACCTTTTCGGCCACAGCCACCGAGACCAGAAGGTACGCCGATTGCCTCGTCGGGACCAATACCATCCTGCTAGACACGCGCAAGACCATTCCAGGTTTGCGCAGTGCGCAAAAATATGCCGTCGTTTGTGGCGGTGGGCAGAACCATCGAATCGGATTGTTCGACGCCATACTGATAAAAGAGAATCACATTGAAGCGGCCGGCTCGCTCGAGAACGCAATTAGTCAAATGCGTTCGCAATTTCCCAATTTACCAATCGAAATCGAAGTCGAGTCGCTTTCCGAACTAGCGCGCGCGATCGACGCCGGGGCGGACATAGTATTACTCGACAATTTTTCAAACGCCGATATTATCGAAGCAGTCGAGATGAATGCTGGTCAGGTCAAACTCGAGGCGTCAGGCGGCTATGACTTCGACGGGCTTCGAACAATTGCCAAGATCGGAGTCGACTATGTGTCTGTTGGCGCGCTGACTAAACACATACGCGCGATCGATTTTTCAATGCGATTCTTGAGCTACGCCAAGGCGTACGGAAGCTAAGAACCGGATGCCGCGCTGAAATCTTACTAGTGACGAACTCGACATAAAATGTGCGGCCGCTACACGCTCTCGACAAGCGGACAAGACCTTGCCGCCGAATTTGGTGTAGACGAACTCGCCAGCTGGCTGCCGAGATACAACATTGCGCCTACCCAAGAAGTGCCTGTACTTGTGCAGGCCAATGAAACGCGTTTAGCAAAACAACCGCACTGGGGTCTCGTCCCGTCGTGGTCCAAGGACAAGAAAACCGGGTCCAAGATGATCAACGCGCGTGCTGAGACGGTGGCCGAAAAGCCGTCTTTCCGAACGGCATTTCGCTCGCGCCGTTGTCTTGTAATAGCTGACGGATACTACGAATGGATCAAACGGGGGGATACTAAACAAACGTATTACATCACTACCGAAAGCAGCCAACCGTTTACATTTGCTGGTCTATGGGAATCATGGACAAATGACCAAGATCCGCCCTACGAATCCTGCTCAATCATCACCTGTGTTTCGAATGACGATCTCGCGCAACTGCACACCCGCATGCCGGTGTTGATCCTACCAACTGATCGCAGCGCATGGTTGGATCACAATATCGCAAAATCGGCGTTGCTTGGATTACTAAAGCCCTCGCCAAATGGTATCTTTAGCGCTTCCCCGGTCAGCACTTTTGTTAATTCGCCCGCTCATGAAGGACCCGATTGTATCGTTGCCCAGTAAACGTAGGCGCGCGACACGTGCCGCACTTACATGGGGCATCTTGATTGCCTTAGCTGTTGGATGTGGTCGGGGAGGTCTCGCGTATGCGAACCCGAGCATTGAATCAGCGCTGGGTGCCCTTCAACGCCTGGATTATGACGGTGCGGCGAAGATCTTGAACCACCTTGCAGCATCCGGCGATGCGCGCGCTAAAGCGGCACTCGGTGCTCTTATCGAATCGCGATCACTGTCGGAAACTTACCCAATACCTGCTATCGAGTTGCTACGAGACGCTGCGAATTCGGGATTAGGAGAAGCCGCATTAGAACTTGGCAACCGGTACTACCTTGGCGGCGACGTGCAGCAAGATTATGCCGAGGCAATTAAATGGTGGGCGAATGCTGCCGATAGTGACTCTGGTCCGGCTGCGTTCAATGTCGGTCTCGCATTCGCCAAAGGTCATGGCCGAGAGCGCGATTTGGACAAAGCAAGGCACTGGTTTTCGCAAGCTGCACAAAGCGGTTCCCATGAAGCCCAATTCGCTTTAGGCGTCCTAAGCGTCGAGGCGCGTCGTTATCCTACTGCGCTCACACATTTCGAGAGCGCGGCAGACGCCGGATCGGCATTCGCCGCATACAACTTAGGTGTCATGCACGAACAAGGCTTAGGCACTAGTGTCGACTTGGAAAACGCGATCGATGCGTATCGCCGGGCAGCCGCGGCCGATCTCCCAGTCGCGCGCGACTCGTTGCAAAGGCTTGGGGCGCTATTGAGCGCCCGATCTAGCGAACCACCGGGCCCAATCCATGGGTCTGAATGGGTCCGTAGACAGGCCGCGCATCGTTTCGTGCTGCAAGTCGCCACAGGAGCGACGGAACGCGCGACGGTCAACATCCTAGGTCGCTACGCCGAAAATATTACCCGTGCCTATTTGGAAGTTAACCACGATGGTCGAAACCGATTTCTGGCGTTAATCGGATCCTTCGAAACATATCTAGAAGCCATTTCGTATCTCAACGCCCTCGAACCTGCCCTGCGAACAGATAAACCATGGATTCGGCGCTTTGGGACCGTTCAAGCGTTTTCGAACGCTCCGTCGCCGTCCAATTGAAGCCACTTAGGGGCACACCGAAAACGAGTGATATCATGTCGCGTTCGAACCTAAGACTTGCTTCCTGGCCATGACGAAATTTCAGGAGATATTAACTTCATCTGGCGAAAGCCTACTGAAAATGCTGTACCGATCGAGCGCAAATGGCGGCGGGCGATCGGCCAACAACGCTCAGGAATATGCCAGAAACCTGCGCCTGACCTACGCTCAACTAGTGTGCGCGTTAGGCTTCAACCGGCATATCCAAGATCTTCCAGATGTAATCACGATAATCGGATTCGATTCATACGAAGCCCTCGCCAAACAGCGCAATCATTTTTTTAGCAACGACATTTACGATCGTCTTGGAATCAAAGACGTGTTGGCGATCTACGCTTACGTTCCGGACGATATGAAACTTCTGCCGATAATGCAGTACTTACTATCGGCACGCCTTGCACAGATCGAGAGCCGGATTGAAGCCACGGTTAATTCGATAGTAATCGAACGCTACAAGAAAGAGATGCGCGCAATCTACAGCGATGGAGTTGCCCAAATAGAATTTGCCGAGGAGCGTCTCGATAAAACCCACAGCGGATTTCGTGCACTCCTAAATGAGGTATCGATGATCGTCCAAGCGCGGCTGATTCCGATCGGTGACATTTTTTTTCGTGACAATATCTTGCCGGAAGAAAAGCGCCGGTTAATTCTCAAAGGTTTCATTCCGAAAGACTTAATCGAACAGCGCTTAGAAGACAGTGTCGTACCGGAGTTGGAAAGAATCATGCTGGTGGAACAGCTCGCGCGTCTCTAGGCACGAGGCATCCGTTAGACGTGACGGATCGGCGATCTATTGCACGTCGGCCAAACTAATCCAGGTTTCGACGACGGTATCTGGGTTTAGGGAAATACTGTCTATGCCCTGCGCTAAAAGCCAAGCGGCCAGGTCTGCGTGATCGGAAGGCCCTTGGCCACAAATGCCGACATATTTTCCCGCCTTTTTGCAAGCCAAAATCGCTTGACTCATCAACGCTTTGACCGCGTCGTTTCTTTCGTCGAATGCGGCGGCAACAAGCCCCGAATCCCGATCGAGGCCGAGCGTTAACTGCGTAAGGTCGTTAGAACCAATCGAGAAACCGTCAAAATATTCGAGAAATTCTGGTGCCAGCAAGGCATTTGATGGAAGTTCGCACATCATGACAATCCGTAAACCATTGTCGCCTCGCTTGAGGCCACAAGCACCAAGAAGCTCGGTTACCTGTTTAGCTTCGTCGACAGTTCGAACAAAGGGAACCATTATTTCAAGGTTCGTCAGTCCCATTGTCTCACGCACGTAGCGTAGTGCTTCGCATTCCATCTCGAAACAGGCACGGAACGACGTGGAAATATATCTCGAGGCCCCGCGAAAACCGAGCATGGGGTTCTCTTCGTTGGGTTCGTAAAGCGAGCCTGCTATTAAATTTGCATACTCGTTCGATTTAAAATCCGATAACCGTACGATGACCGGTTGTGGGGCAAACGCCGCACACAGGGTAGCAATACCTTCCGCCAAGCGGGTTACGAAAAACTCCCTCGGCGATGGGTAAGCGGCAATTACTGGATCTATTTCGCTGCGCATCGCGGCATCCAATCCATCGTATTCGAGCAATGCGCGCGGATGAATTCCAATCATGCGGTTGATGATGAATTCGAGGCGTGCCAGACCTACCCCTTTGTTCGGCAGTTTCGAAAACGCGAACGCGCGATCCGGATTGCCCACGTTCATCATAATTTTGACGGGAACCTCTGGCATCGAATCCAGTTTGATTTCGTGACGTTCAAAATCGAGTTTTCCAGAATAAATAAACCCCGTATCACCTTCTGCGCACGACACCGTTACCTCGGCTCCATCTTGAATTTCTCGCGTCGCATCGCCGCATCCAACAACGGCCGGCACGCCCAGCTCTCGAGCAATAATTGCAGCGTGACACGTCCGCCCTCCCCGATTCGTGACGATCGCGGCCGCTCGTTTCATAACGGGCTCCCAATCTGGGTCTGTCATATCGGTGACAAGCACGTCTCCATCGCGTAATTGATCCATGTCCGTGATGTCAGACATGACGACGGCGCGACCAGCGCCAATGCGCTGGCCGATGCTGCGGCCTTCGCTCAGCACCGTTCCTGAATCATGTAGTTCGTAGCGCTCAATGATATTACTAGCGTGGCTCTGGACGGTTTCTGGCCTTGCTTGAACAACATAAAGCTTGCCAGACTCGCCGTCTTTCGCCCATTCGACATCCATCGGTCGACCATAGTGCGTCTCGATTGCGACCGCGATTCGGCCAAGTTCCTCCACTTCTGCATCGTCGATTGAAAAGCGCAGGCTTTGCGCTGCATCCACCGCATCGGTAACAACCCGTTTGCCAGAAGATTCGGACCCCATGCGCACGTGTTTACTGCCTACATTTCGGCGCAAGATCGCCGGACGGTTTTTGGCCAACGCTGGTTTGTATACGTAGAACTCATCTGGGTTTACCGACCCTTGAACAACCAGTTCGCCAAGGCCGTAGCTGGAGGTAATAAACACTACGTCGCGAAATCCAGATTCGGTATCTAAAGTAAATAAAACGCCACTCGCGCCTACGTCACTTCGCACCATTCGCTGGATCCCAGCCGATATCGCGACTTGCTCGTGCTCGAACCCTTGGTGCACGCGATACGAAATTGCGCGGTCGTTGAACAACGAGGCGTAAACATCTTTTATTCGTAAGATCACCTCATCTATGTTGCGCACGTTTAGGTAGGTTTCTTGTTGTCCCGCGAATGACGCCGTCGGTAAATCCTCGGCCGTTGCTGACGACCTAACGGCAACCGAAAAATCCTGCGTGTGTCCGTCGTGGAGGGTCGCGTACGCGCTGATCACAGCCGCTTCAAGCGCACTAGGCAATGGCGTTCGCCTGACCCAGGCGCGGATATCTTTTCCCGCCTTTGTCAAAGCGCCAATGTCATCCACATTGACTTCGGTCAAGCGTTTCTCGATTTTCTTGCCCAAATCGCCATGCGTAAGAAATTGTCGATAAGCCGCGACGGTCGTCGCAAATCCGCCGGGGACGCTGACCCCAGCAGTACTAAGATGCCGGATCATTTCTCCTAGCGACGCGTTTTTACCGCCGACTCGCTCGAGATCTGCCATACCGATTTGATCAAAAGAAACGATATAATCCGTCATTCAAGTACCTACATATGCATATCAAAGGTGCGCTGCCGTATTGTAACCGACGTCCGCCCAACGTGGACTCATAAAGAACCCCGGCGACGCAAGCATCGTGAGGACCAACATAAGGTGCGTAGATAACATGATACAAATCCGTCCGACTAGCGCGTTTAGAGTCTCCTGGCTGTGAAAAGCAACAGTCGACGAGTCTTCTTTGTGTCCGACCGTACGGGTATTACGGCGGAAACACTCGGGCGCAGTTTGTTAACGCAATTCCCGGGGACCGAATTTCGCATCACGAATGTGCCGTTCGTGACTAACCAGTTGGCCGCAGAAAAAGCGGCGGCCGTCATCCGCGGCGCCTTCGAGTTAGATGGCGTCGCGCCGCTCGTGTTCAGCACGCTGACGGATCCAGCGACCCAATATGTGATCTCTTCTTGCAATAAATACGTCTTCGATTTATTTGGGACATTCATTGAACCGCTGGAAGACGCACTCGGCACGGAATCTTCCCACACAGCGGGGCGAATGCACGGGATTGGGGACGTTGGTGACTACGAACGGCGTTTGGCCGCATTGAATTTCACCCTGGGTCACGACGACGGGCTGAGTCCACGGGACATCGACGGTTCGAACATTGTACTGGTTGGCGTATCGCGTTGCGGTAAGACACCTACTTGTTTGTACCTAGCCATGCACTATTCGCTAGCTGCAGCGAATTACCCCGTTACGGACGATGACTTTAGCCAACGTGGATTACCGAAAATTCTGGAAATATGCCGTGATAAGCTCTACGGCCTGACGATAGTCCCAGAGCAGCTGAGCAGAATCCGCCATGAGCGTCGGCCCGAAGGTACCTACTCGACCTTGTCACAATGCCGCGCAGAGGTCGCTAAGGCGGAAACTTTGTTTCGCGACGAAAATATTCCCTTTCTTGATACGACTACCATTTCGATCGAAGAAATTGCGGCGACCATCGTTCGGGATATGAACTTGCGATGACACAGACTTCAGTAGTTGGCCTGCAAATGGTTTTTTTTGGCGCTCCATCATTGGCGTCAACACGCGGATTTTCAATTAGCGAATGCGCAATTAGGGATTAAATTCATGAATATAGATGGCCATCTCCGTGGTGCTCGATTGGCAACTTTTGGTGTACTCGCGCTCGGTTCAGTCGCCGCTTTCGCAGCCGGATCGAAACTGTACGATATCGAATATCAGATCATTTCTGCGGCACTTAATCACGGCACCGGTGAGGTAAGCGAGGAAATCGTCATTGACGCGTCAACTGCGGGCGCGAAGTTCAACTTTGACGGTGCCGACCGGGATGACGTTGCGCTCGCCGAAGACCTCGGCACGACGGCCAATGCACTGCGCGAATCCTTGCGTCTCAATCGCCGTACCTACACGCTACAAGCGGAGTTCAATACCACCGCGAAGTATCAGCTCCTTGAAAGGAGCCGCCGATCCGAAATATTCAATAATTCGGACCCCGTAGTCAACTGGCAGCAGTTTCGCTCGCAATATCCAAACGCAGCCGGTGTCGTGCGCGTATCTCGACCGGGTATCGACGACACGACGAAAACCGCTCTAATCTATGTGGAATTCGAATGCGGGGCAGAATGCGGCTCGGGTCGGGCACTCAATATTACCCAACAAACGGACGGAACTTGGTTGGTTGTGAGCGGCTTTCTACTTTGGATAACATCTCCAGAACAAGCCACTGAGACCCCTGGATCGTGACTAAAATTTGCGTTTTCGCAGGCGCCCAGCTCGGCGTTAACGTGAACTACGGATCCGCAGCTACAGAGCTCGGGTGCGCGATCGCCGCGGGCGGACATTCGTTAATTTACGGCGCTGGGAAAGTGGGGTTAATGGGATGTGTCGCGCAAAGTGCACTCGCGGCAGGGGCCGAGGTGATCGGCGTTATTCCGGATTTTCTTGCCTACGACGAAGTTCTTCAAGCGGGGCTTAGTGAGACGATCATCGTAGAGGATTTGTTCCAGCGCAAGGCCAAGATGATCGAGTTAAGCGACGCTTATATCGCACTACCCGGCGGCATCGGCACCTTCGATGAATTGCTAGAGATACTCACTTGGCGCCAATTAAACCAAACTAATGGACCGATCGGCATCCTGAATGTAAATAGTTATTTTAATGCCTTATTAGCTGCGTTCAATCACGCGGTAGATGAGGGCTTTGTCCAAGGACTCCATATCAGGTCGATTGCGTGCTCAGACGATATCGGTGAATTATTCGAGTTACTCGGCATAACTAAACCGGCACCATCTGCCTAGCATTACGATCGAGAACTATCGCTCGAGGCTGCTTATTTCCGCTCGCTCCGAGGTCCGTATGGAATTCAGCTTTGAGCTACACTCCGTACTTGCACCCCGTTCCGGTTGTTGGCGATATGCATATGACTGCTTAGTTTTTTTAGTCGTCCTACTAGCTTCTTTTTTGTTGGTGAAATTGTCTCTAAGATGAATCATACGCATTCGAAATTCTCAGCAGTAATCTTCGACCTCGATGGCACCCTTATCGATTCGGAACCAGTCTTTAAACTGGTCGCGAAACAAGCGGCAAGCGAGTTCAACCAGTGTTTCACTGATGAACTGTATCTCAACTTAATTGGACTACCGAATGTCGAAGTAGCGCGCGGCATCGTTACGGCATTCGGAGAAGATTTCCCGTTGGACGAGTTCAGGGTTCGATTTGAGCAATACTGGCGAGTGCATGTTGACACTTACGGAATTCCGGTCAAAAGCGGGGTCCTAGATCTAATCGAACTACTGAATCAAAAAAACGTAGCTTACGCCATAGCGACATCTACCCCGCACGAACGCGCTCGCCACTCCCTCACCCTGGCCAAAATTAACCATTATTTTGATTACTTGATTGGCGGCGACGAGGTCGAAAATGGCAAGCCAGCACCCGACATATACGTCAAGGCGGCACACGCAATTGCGGTACCGCCAAACCGCTGTATTGCGCTAGAAGACTCAAAAGTAGGCGTTAGTTCCGCGGCAGCCGCCGATATGTACACCATTATGATCCCAGATCTGAAACCACCCGATGAAGAAACCACGGCGCGCACTAAACGTATCTTTGCTTCAATCGACGACGCGGCCGGGCACATATTGGACTTACTTCAATGTTAAGTTTCAACCGCTAAGGTCGAGTCGCAAATGTTTAACGATCAACAATACAAATGCCTAAACACACGGGCATGAATACTTGTAACGAAAAGCGGCGGAATTCGGAGTGCACCATCATGAGTAAGATTAGAAAAGGCTGCTGTCTTTTGTTCGGCGTGGCGCTTTGCGTAACGAGTGAGCTATCAGCGAAAGATTCAATCGAACAACAAGCTGCAGATACTGCTGAGGTATTTATCTATGGGCAGCAATCGAACAACGAAGCGCTGCTACGCGAGATATCTAGTCCGACTGAATTCGAAGCGATGGCCAAACAACGGGCGGAAAGTACACAACGACTCAATGAGAACGTGAAGGTGGAAAGAGTCGAAATCACTGAGATTGAAGGCGATCGAGCCGTTGCCAAAGCGACCTATTCGGAAAAACATCGTAAGTCAGAACACCAATCCGATGTCCACCTGAAAAGAGTCGATGGCAGATGGCAAGTGACAACGCCGCCTGAATCCGGAGGAAAATGAATTTACCCGTGACACCCGCGAGCAGGCGATTTTCCGGGATCCTTTATCTCCTATGCCTGTTGTCCTTTGCCGGCTGCGGCAAGTTTGGTACCGATTCTCCTCGATCCGCGTGGCAACGAGCCATGAGCGCGTACGCCGAACGTAACTATGGGGCGCTCTGGGATACGATGTCAGACGATTCGCGTCAAGATACGATTCGGGTCCTCTCGCACGTCAAGCAAGACCCGAAATATCGCGAAGTCATGCGTCTGAAATTCAACATTTCAGAGGACATTTTAAGCAACATCTTGCCGCGCGAATTTTTCATTGCGTTAATGACCGGCGTCGAACGCGCATCCCCAAAAATGATCGAACTGCGTGCGCATACCGCGCGCACGGCAGAATTCGTGAGCGAAAAAATCGAAGGCAATAAAGCGTTAGTTTCCTGGACTTCGCCACTCGGAGGCGCCGAGTCGATGACGTTCGTTCTGGAGGAAAATCGATGGAAGCCTATTATCGAACGACGCGCGGCCGCGCCCGGCAGTCAGTGACGTTGTTTGCAACGAAACACAACTAGCGATATAGAAATGGTTATCCATTCGAAATGGCGACAAAAATCGCTTGAAGAACCGAATTGAAAGAACTTGAGACGGGTAGTCCTTTTGACCAAATCGTCTTTGCTTGCTTCAACCAAGATATTTTGCGAAGTTACCTAGATGAGTTGGCCACCGTTTGATAATTACCGTTAGTCCTTTCTGGGCATTAAAGTAATCATGACCAAAGACCGCAAAAAACGCTTCGCGCGCAACACCCTCGCAATGGTGTACGACTTCGACGGCACACTAACGCCGCAGCCGATGCAGGAGTACACCGTACTACCGGAACTGGGTATCACTGGCGACGAGTTCTGGGCCGAGGTGAATGCGGAAGTAGCGCGCACAGGCGGCGACAGCATCCTGACATATATGCGGTTATTGGTAGAAAAAATCGATCAGAATAAAAAGCACCTATCACGCGACGCCTTGCGGAAGTTGGCTGCCAACATTGTGTATTACCCTGGCGTTGAAACATGGTTCGATCGAATCAATAAGTACGTCGAAGAGAAATCGCACGGTAACGTTCAGGTTCGGCACTACATAATATCTGCGGGTCTTGGAGAAATCCTCGAAGGCGTGAGCATCAAGTCGAAATTCGAGCGTATTTACGCATCCGAATATTTCTTCAATCATCACGAAGCAGCGTGCTTTCCGACGATTGTCATCAACGACACCAGCAAAACTCAGTACTTATTTAGAATTAACAAAGGCCGTGAACGCTCTGGCGAGTCGATCAACGAATACATGCCTGAGCCGGAACGCCCGATACCGTTCGAAAACATGCTTTATATTGGCGACGGCCTAACGGATGTCCCTTGTATGACGGTAGTCAAAAACTATGGTGGTTTCGCGGTGGCCGTGCACCACCCCACGAATAAGGCGTCGGTTACCGTGTGTCGGGACCTCGCGAAAGCAAATCGAATTGACTATTTTGCGCCTGCTGACTACAACAAACGGCGTAAACTTGAAAAACGCGTCCACACGATTCTCGATCTCATCATTGCGAAAATTCAGTTCGAGCACGAGAAATTCAAATTCCAACAAGAATCTGTCGATTAAACAATTCCGCAACTCAATTATGCATTTGCTTCGTACTTTCGTTTCAATTCCACTCACTCAATTTCTTAGGGCTCTGGTCTGGATAACTGTGGCAGTTTCGCTCATTGCTTGTAGCAAACCGGATTTCGTCAAGCGCTTACCGTCGATCGGCAAGCCGGATGTCGTTGTCGTGCCAGCCACACCGGTCGATTCTCAGCTTACGCCGCGAGAGCTGTTAACAGCCCGATTGATTAACCCGCCGGCGAACAATAACTCGCCGCGCATTACCGTGGGGAAACTTATCGAATTCGCCGATCGATATCTCTCCTGCGATTGTTCTGGGAAGCGATTCGTGAAATCTTGGAAGAAAAATGCTGATGTTTATCGGCTGCAGACAAATTCTGATTTCGTCCGACCGCTGACGCTCGCCTGTCGGACCGAAGGAGAGTATACGGATTGCTACCTGGCAGAGATCGACCGTGGCTCGCGTGTTGCCGATTTGAAAGATCGATTCGTACCGGGATCACAGTTTATCCAATTCATCTATGAGAACGGCTTGCACTGCGAACGAGAAGGCCCTTGCCAAGCAGACGCCGACGGGTCGTAAACGAACGCCAGTGGAGCGCCAGCCGCGCGCCATATCGTAATCACTGCGCGGCGCACTCACTGACTTGCGCGGCAAACAAGTTTAGGCTGGACGAATCCACCGCCGCGAGCTTGTGACTACGGCCGAGTGACTGTGCGCTAGCCGCCATTTTGCGAATAAAGCTTGAAGGAAATTCGATTGTAAGTAGCATAAGATGTGGCGTAATGATCGGCGACAGCCGGCGATTAAGACGACTATTACCGCCGTTCGCGCTTCGCAATTAACGCCAGTAACCGTGATAAGGGAAAACGATGTCAGCCACTCCAGATATAGATCCGCAAGAAACCCAAGAATGGCTTGAAGCGCTAGATGCGTTGATCGAAGCGGAAGGCTTAGACCGTACGCATTTCATGCTGGAGCAATTGATTGCTAAAGCTCGGGCATCCGGGGCTTATCTGCCGTATTCGGCTAATACCGCTTACATCAATACCATTCCTGCAGATAAAGAGAAATATACGCCCGGCGATCCGGCCCTGGAATGGCGAATTCGCTCCATCAACCGTTGGAACGCGATGGCGATGGTAGTGAAGGCAAACCGCAAAAACTCAGAGCTCGGCGGTCACATCGCGAGCTACGCCTCGGCGGCGACATTATATGAAACGGGTTACAACCATTTTTGGCACGCGCCAAGCGAAGATCACGGTGGCGAGCTGGTTTTCTTTCAAGGCCATTGTGCTCCCGGTGTGTACGCCCGCGCCTATTTATTAGGTTTGCTATCTGAGGAAGAACTCGACAATTTTCGTCAAGACATCGGTGGTAAAGGCATTACGTCCTACCCTCACCCGTGGCTTATGCCTAAGTTCTGGCAGTTCCCTACCGTCTCCATGGGCCTTGGGCCGATCATGGCAATCTATCAAGCTCGCTTCATGCGCTACCTCGAAAACAGGGAACTGAGCGACACCGGCAACCGAAAAGTCTGGGCTTTTATGGGCGACGGCGAGATGGACGAGCCCGAGGCCTTCGGAGCAGCCTCGTTGGCCGCGCGTGAGAATCTTGACAACCTAATTTTTGTCATTAACTGCAACTTACAGCGCTTGGATGGCCCCGTTCGCGGTAATGGCAAAATTATCCAAGAACTTGAATCCGATTTCCGCGGCGCCGGCTGGAACGTCATTAAGGTGATTTGGGGCTCATATTGGGATCCCTTATTCGCCCGCGATACTAAAGGACTGTTGGTCAAGCGTATGGAGGAGGCGGTTGACGGCGAGTATCAGAACTACAAAGCGTTCAACGGCGCATACGTCCGCGAACACTTTTTCGGGAAATATCCAGAGCTCAAAGCGATGGTCGCAAACATGAGCGACGACGATATTTGGCGCTTAAATCGTGGTGGTCACGACCCGCACAAGGTTTACGCCGCCTACGCGCAAGCAATGACGGCATCCGGCAAACCGACCGTGATTTTATGCAAGACGGTCAAAGGTTACGGCATGGGCGAGGCAGGCGAAGGCAAAAACGTCACCCATTCGCAAAAGAAAATGGGTGAAGATGCGCTCAAACATTTTCGCGACCAATTTAATATCCCGATCTCTGACGAAGAAATCGCCGACGCGCCGTTCTACAAACCGGCAGAAGACTCGCCAGAAATGGTTTATTTGCGCGAGCGCACTAGCGCGATGGGCGGCTTCGTGCCGCAGCGTAGAAATTCAGCGCCGGCGCTGGAAATTCCCGACATTAGTATTTTCGACAACATGCTCAAAGGCACTGGCGAACGAGAAATATCCACCACGATGGCATTTGTTCGATTGCTAACCGCCTTAACTAGAAACAAGGAGCTCGGTCCGAGGGTCGTGCCGATTATTCCAGACGAAGCTCGAACATTCGGCATGGAAGGGATGTTTCGACAACTTGGCATCTACTCGTCCGTTGGGCAGCTGTACGAGCCCGTCGATCATGACCAAGTGATGTACTACCGCGAGGATAAGAAAGGCCAAATTCTCGAAGAAGGGATCAACGAAGCGGGTGCCATGTGCTCATGGATAGCGGCGGCAACTTCTTACACTAACCACAACCTGCAAATGATTCCGTTCTACATCTATTACTCGATGTTCGGCTTTCAACGCATTGGCGATCTGGCATGGGCAGCCGGAGACATGCAAGCCCGAGGGTTCTTGTTGGGCGGCACCGCCGGGCGCACCACCTTGGCGGGTGAAGGTTTGCAACATCAAGATGGGCACAGTCATCTGCTTGCAGCGACAATCCCAAATTGCATTTCCTACGATCCAACCTATGCATATGAGCTTGCGGTCATCATTCACGACGGAATGGAACGGATGTTTGCGCGACAAGAGAATGTTTTCTATTACATCGCGGTAATGAATGAAACTTACGCGCAGCCCGAAATGCCCGAGGGAATCGCCGACGGAATCGTGAAGGGAATGTACTGCCTACGTCGCAACGAGAATGCACAGCTGCAACTACTTGGCAGCGGCACAATCCTGCGTGAAGTAATTGCTGCTGCCGAACGTCTAGAACAAGAGTTCGGCATCACATCGAACATTTGGAGTGTTACAAGCTTTAACGAATTGCGCCGCGAGGGCTTGGACTGCGATCGCTGGAATATGTTGAATCCGAGCAAAGATCGGCGCGCAAGCTTCGTCGAAAATTCGCTAGCGAAAGAAGCCGGGCCGGTGGTCGCTACAACCGATTATATGAAGGCCTACGCCGATCAAATTCGCGAGTTCATTCCGCAACGCTATCGGACCTTAGGGACTGACGGCTTCGGCCGTTCAGATACGCGGGAAAACTTGCGTCAATTCTTCGAAGTTAATTGCGATTATATCTGCTTAGCGGCGCTCACTTCGCTCGCCGATGAAGGAGCGATCGATGCTGACACTTTAAAATCGGCGATCGCAAAATTAGATATCGATCCAAACAAACCTAATCCGGTAACGGTTTAACCAGAGGCGCCGCGTGGTAAACGTATGAGTACAAATATCTCAGTTGCTGTTCCTGACATCGGTGACTTCGAAGAAGTCGAAGTTATCGAGATTTTAGTCGCCGTTGGTGATCACGTCGGCATCGAAGACCCGCTCGTCACCTTAGAAAGCGACAAAGCGACGATGGACATTCCTGCGCCTCAAGCAGGTCAAATCGTCGAAATTCTTATGTCGCTCGGAGATAAAGTTGCCGAGGGCTCGGTTATCGTCGTTATCGCTGCAGCACAAGGCGAAGAAACGGTCGCAACGCAGGCACCTTCACGGACACCACCCCCGACAGCAGAAACCCAGGCGCCAATTGCCCAACCTGCAAGCGAATCCGCGGCGCCGGTTACGGTGCCAGTTGCCGTTCCCGATATTGGCGATTTTGAATCTGTCGATGTTATTGAAATTTTAGTCAAGCCCGGCGATGTCGTAGCGCTCGAAGACCCGCTCCTCACCTTAGAAAGTGATAAGGCGACGATGGACATTCCGGCCCCTAGTGCGGGTAGAGTCGAACTAATTTTAGTCGCCGTCGGCGATAAAGTCGCTGAAGGCCACGTCATTATCATGTTTACACCGAGTGGCGAACAATCGGATGCGCCCGCACCGATAGCGCCCACTGCCGTGTCGACACCGGAAGCAGTTGCGACACCTGCAGCACAGGCTACTCCAGTTACGGCGCCTAATGAGCCGGCCCCGGCAGCGGTAGGATCATCAAAAAGTGCCTATGCAAGCCCAAGTATCCGAAAATTCGCACGCGAGCTCGGCGTCGATATTAATGCTGTCGCCGGTTCAGGTCGAAAGGGACGCATCCTTAAATCGGACGTCCAAGCATTCGTAAAATCGGCACTGAAAGACGGTCCAAAATCTTCGGCAGGCGGGCTACCGACAATCTCCTCGCCAAGCATAGATTTCTCGAAATACGGACCGATCGAAACGCAGCCGCTTAGTAAAATTAAGCGCCTTACCGGACAGAATTTGCATCGAAGTTGGTTAACCGCCCCACACGTCACCCAATTCGACGAAGCTGACATCACGGAACTTGAGGCATTTAGAAAATCGAAGGCCGACGATGCAAAAGCGAATAACGTGAAGCTCACGATGCTCGCGTTTCTCATAAAAGCAATTGTAGTGGGGCTAAAGAAGTACCCCGACTTCAACGCGTCTTTGTCGAGCGACGGCGAATCGATTATCCATAAGAAATATTTCAATGTCGGCATCGCAGTCAATACCGATCGTGGCCTCGTTGTCCCAGTGGTGCAGCAAGCCGATACGAAAGGATTGTACGATTTGGCCGGAGAGCTTGGCGAACTTGGCGAAAAAGCGCGGGCTCGAAAATTAACGCCGTCGGACATGCAGGGTGGATGTTTTACGATCTCAAGTCTCGGAGGATTTGGCGGCACCGCATTTACGCCAATTATCAATGTCCCTGAAGTCGCAATACTCGGCGTCTCGCGATCCGCGATGAAACCAATTTATAAAGACGGCGCGTTCGTACCTCGGCTCATGCTGCCGTTGGCGCTGTCATACGATCACCGGGTCATTGACGGTGTCGCAGGGGCGCAATTTACGTCCTACCTCTCGACGGTGTTGGGTGATATCCGACATATCCTGCTATAGGATCGCTAAGTTAATTTCTGCAACGCTGGTTAGCGCGGAACACCCTCCACCTCAGGCCGAGCTTGCCCGTATTCCCCACTATTCACCGCCGCCTGCGCCGCTGTCACAATAGCTCAACGTGGCACGGGCAATGGCGCCTCTCATGATCCCAAACTCCTTGAAGACGCAGAGATCCGTCCAATGACGTCGCCGCCGACAGCCCGATTTTCGATTTGCTTAATTGAAGATGACATCGGCAGGCTTCTATTTTTAAAACGCTCGGCGAGCGAATCCATAGGCGCGGGCCAATGGGGCTTTCCAGCCGGACATATCGAACGAGGGGAAACACCCGAACAATGCGCAAAGCGTGAGATGCGCGAAGAAATCGGCAGTGATCACGAACTGGTAGATGTCCGCTACAAAGGACCGGTGCGCGACACGATGTTTGGCGGAAAATTCGAAATACATCTGTTCCATTTTCGATGGATCGCGGGCTCCGTTACCCTCAACGAAGAGCATACGAATTTCGCCTGGATCTCGGCGCAAGAATTTGACGGCTATGACGCGATGCTCGGAATCGAACAAGACATCGTGTTGCTCGGTATTTGGCCAGCCAAAATCTTTCGCGACGATCGCATAGGCGTGCTTCCACGTGAATGAGACTGTCGCATTAAATTACCAAGAGACCGGCGACGGACGGCCGATCGTAATATTACATGGACTGTTCGCCTCCTTACGAAACTGGCGCTCGATTGCCGGTGAGCTCTCTGATCACTACCGCGTTATCACTGTCGATCTGCGAAATCATGGTGACTCGCCGCATGTCCCGCAGATGGGGTATCCAGCAATGGCCGCCGACCTCTCGAGGCTAATGCGCCGGCTTTCGATAACTGATGCCTCCATTATCGGACATAGCATGGGCGGCAAAGTGGCGATGACCTTAGCCTTGAACAATCCATCATTCGTGAACCAGCTAGTTATTGTCGATATCGCTCCCGACGCTTACCCAAATGAATACACCGCTCTGATCGACTCGTTAAAGGCATTGGACCTAAATCGTATTCGCCGACGTTCGGACGCCAGCACCGCCCTCGTGGATGGCATACCAAACGAGGAAATCAGAGGTTTTGTCTTACAGAATTTGACGTTTCCCGTCGGCTCAGCGCCCTTTTGGAAAATCAATATTGATGGGATCGAGCGGCATATCAACGCCTTGGTCGGATCAATACCGTATACGGAATCGAGCAGCTTCGACGGCCCAACCGATTTTTTACGCGGCGCACTGTCTGATCGCCTCGCAGATCAGCACCTCGAAACAATCGGAAAGCTGTTCCCAAACTCACGAATTACCAGCGTTGCCGGCGCAGCTCATTGGCCTCAAGTACAAGCGCGCGATGCCTTTTTAGCCCACTTGTGCCAGATTTTAGTCGCAAAATAGCAACCTCGATTTAAGCTCGCAAAATTGTCGTAACAGAATATCCGTACGGTGACTGCGCGCTTCTCCACAACCGAATTTTTACGACTCGATCCATCTGGACGATGCTTCGTCTGGCAGGCACAATGCGCCCTCCTCAACTAGCATCGATCGATGACATGGCCGAAAAATCTATCAACAAAGTAGTTCTCGCATACTCGGGCGGACTCGATACATCTGTCATCCTAAAATGGCTGCAAGAAAAATACGATTGCGAAGTCGTAACATTTACCGCGGATATCGGGCAAGGCGAAGAATTAGAACCGGCCCGAGCGAAAGCCGAACAAATGGCTGTAAAAGAGATCTACATCGATGATCTCAAGGAAGAATTCGTCGGCGACTTCGTGTACCCCATGTTCCGGGCAAACGCCATTTACGAAGGTGAGTACCTTCTCGGCACATCGATAGCGCGCCCGCTCATCGCAAAACGACTCGTTGAAATCGCAAGGGAAACCAACGCGGACGCAATTTCGCACGGTGCTACCGGCAAAGGTAACGACCAAGTACGGTTCGAACTGGGCGCCTATGCATTGCAGCCGAACATCTCCGTCATCGCGCCGTGGCGAGAATGGGACCTAAACTCGCGAGAAAAACTGCTTGCCTACGCCGAGCAACACGCTATCCCGATCGAATACCAAGCCGGCAAAAAGTCCCCCTACTCTATGGATGCGAACTTGCTCCATATTTCATATGAAGGCGGCGTGCTCGAAGATCCTTGGGCCTCTCCGGAGGCAAGCATGTGGCGCTGGAGCGTTGCACCAGAGCAAGCTCCTGACGAAGCACAAATAATCGAGCTTGAATTCGAACGTGGCGATATCGTCGCAATTGATGGTCAATCGCACAGCCCCGCGACGGTCCTTGCTACCTTGAATGCTATCGGCGGATCTCACGGTATTGGTCGCTTGGACATCGTCGAAAACAGATATGTCGGGATGAAGTCGCGCGGGTGCTATGAGACGCCGGGCGGAACAATCATGCTTAAAGCGCACCGTGCGATTGAGTCGCTCACTCTAGACCGTGAAGTTGCGCATCTCAAAGACGAACTAATGCCGCGCTACGCGTCACTCATCTACAACGGTTACTGGTGGAGTCCGGAACGCGAACTGCTCCAACGAATGATCGATGACTCTCAGCAGCGCGTTAATGGTTCGGTGAGGCTATCGTTGTATAAAGGAAATGTCACAGTGCTCGGAAGACGCTCCATCGCAGACAGCCTGTTCTCCGGCCAACTTGCCACTTTTGAAGATGACGCCGGGACCTACAACCAGGCTGACGCCGAGGGCTTTATTAAACTCAACGCGTTGCGCTTGAGGGTCGGTGCGCAACGCGAACTAAAGTAGCGCACGCCAAGAAGCTGAAGCTCCTGCGTGAATCGCGCATCATTCGACCCGATGCGCGACTCGCCGTGGGGTAAACCGTATTCGCTCCCGTTCGGTGCGACAAGACAATATTCTCTCATTCATGATCCCGTCGGACGCTTGTCGTAATCTTTGACATTCAACAATCTCGTTTGTGACTGCCGTCACGCATCATAAATTCACCATGTGAACTCCATCACAGCTATGCGGGAGCTAATTTGCCGCTTAAAGATTAACCTCTTCGTTCACTAATACCATTTGGCAAGCACGCCTTGTCAATTTGTTTAAGTCGTGCAAAAGGGTAGTCCCAGAGAGACCGACATTGATTAGCGAGAACCCAACAATTCACGCGGACGTTTGCGACTCCGCTAATATTTCCCGATCAAATGCTGCTGACGATCACCATAAGATCCAGCGCACACGGATCCAAGCCGCCCACAGACCGCGACGATGAGTCAGTGGTACGTGCGCCACGCGAGTTCTTGGTGGGCTGCTACTAACGTCATTGCCGCACTTGCTTGTGCGGCCGTTAGTTGGGCTCATTCAACACCAGTCACCTTAATCACCTGGATGATATTTTGTATTCTGAACGCCTTCTTGTACCTCGGGATTTCGCACGGACTTATTCCGGCCATCCACAATAGAGGAACCGAAGGGCTCATCACGAGCTGGTCAATGGCGCTCGCGTTCGGAAGCATTTGGGGTGTGATACTTTTTTCCATTGGACCTCAGCTGCCGCTCGGCCCCGCCTTGTTACTATCCGGGATCACGCTCGCGGTAACGGCCGCCGCCCTGATCGTATTTTCGTTCCACATTGGTGCGTACCCAGCATTCATCGTACCAATTGCCCTCCTAGCAAATTTCGGTCTGAGCCAAAACCCTAATCTCAGTTCCGTACCTGTGACAATCGTCGTTACGTCAATATTTTTTCTCGGCTTGTCTACAGTCTTCGCAAAGTTCGCGAGAACTACGGTTACCGCAATTAACAACATTATTAACGTTGGTGGTACGGATCCGAAACTCATCCAATCCGAAATTGGTATGTATTTGGATTTTAAGACACGCAGCCTAAAACAGCTTGTACGGGATAATCGTCGCGCTGAGTCAACCTTAGATGCGATCGGGGAGGCTATTATTACGACGACGGAAAGCGGTCTCATCGAATATATGAATCCCGTTGCCGAGGTTCTGACTGGCGTCCAGTTTGCCAGCGCGCACGGTGAACATATTGATACCATCGTGAAAATAAAGACCGGTGGAAATTCCACACTGCTGATGTCGCTTATCGAAACTTGTCGCACCGAGGGAAACGTAAGAAGCACCGGCAACAGGGTAAATTTACTACGCAATGACGGCCTCGAGTACGATATCGAATACCAGATTTCTGCGATTCGTGATGACCGAAATGGCGTCGCTGGTATGACCTGCCTTTTGCGAGACGTCACGACAAGACAGCGCTTAATTAAGAGCGCAGAGTGGCGCGCGACGCACGACCCGTTAACCAGCCTAATTAATCGTACCGAATTCGAGCGCCGGATCAATAATCTACTGACAAGCGAAGGCGCCGAGCAGAAGCAGCATGCGATGTGCTTTATCGACTTCGACGACTTCAAGCTAGTCAACGAAACGCACGGCATCGACGCCGGAAATCAGGTTTTGAAATCCATCGCTATCGAACTGAAGCAAAAAATTCGTGGTGCGGACACGCTAGCGCGAATCGGCGAAGACAAATTCGGGGTCATCCTCTATAGCTGTCCTATGGACAAGGCAAGCTTGATTGCGGAAGGGCTCCGGCGACTAGTAGAAAATTTTCAGATGGAGTGGGACAACGTCGATTTGTCGTTCAGCGTCAGCGTTGGCGTTATTGCGGTAATCCCTAGCCAGGACAATCTAACGCATGTCCTCGGCCAAGCAGAAGCGGCCTGCGAACGTGCAAAGAAAGACGGTGGTAACAGAGTTCAATCATTCAATGACCAGTCGGATTCGCAATTGAATGTTCATGAAAACGTTTCCCGAATTAGAGAAATTCAGGCCGCAATTCAATCTGATAGTTTTGAACTCCATTTTCAACATATTCATCCAATCCGAGGCGAAGGTCACCACCCTAGTACGTGTCAATTATTATTACGTATGAAGGATCCGAGTGGCGAGATCTATTCCCCACGCGAATTTCTGCTCGCTGCCGAACGATATCAGTTGATGCCTTCCATCGATCGCTGGGCGACAAAAGCCGGGGTTGACGCATTAAGGATGAAGCACCCAGCCCTGATTGGCATGGATATCATCTGTATCAATATTTCTGGCCAGTCCTTAAATGACGACAGGTTCCTAGAGTACATAGTCAATCTACTAGAGGAAGACATAGATAAAACTCGCATTTGTTTCGACATTTCCGAGCCCAGTCTGATCTCGAGCGTCGATCGGGCGCAATTCTTTATTGCTACCTTAAAGGAACTCGGCTGCAAAATCGCACTCGATGATTTCGGATTCGGAATGAGTTCGTTCGAATTACTGAAGCGACTTCAAGTCGATTATTTGAAGATAAATCGCAATATCGTGCGAAATATGGCATACAGCTCAGTCGATTACGAGATTGTGTTGGCCCTCAGTAGAATCGCTAAGACGTTGCACATTCAAACAATCGCAGAAGGCGTCACGACATTAGCGACAAAAGATTCTTTGCTGGGCATGGGCGTGGATTTCGTGCAAGGCATACTAACTGACCAACCCCAACCCATTTCATTCCGCGAGCGTTACCCTCACTAGCGAGGGCCGGCCGCGGTTTAGTACGGCGAATAGCGACGATCCCTCAGTCGCGATTCACGTTCGGCGTCGTATTTCGTTAACGATGTCCTAGTTTTGCATGACCTTTCGCCGAATCCAGTAGTCGGCGCTGACGAACCGCCCCCCACCCAGAAAGAGTAACGCGACCAACATCGCAAAATACGTTGCTGCCCATTCAATGCCATTGTTGGATACGACAAAGCCACCGTTTTCCGTTAGCCAGTCGTAATTTCCGTGTTGTTTCAAAAGATCTTTAGCAGCACTGAGGCGATCGATCGTGCCGTCAGTGTTGGCTGACGCGTATGGGCTTTTCAGATCGTGCACAGCCTGCCATCCGTTACCCCAATGAACCGTCGTTGCGGCCACCACCATCGTAAACATCAACGGAATACATACCCAGCGCACTGCAACGCCAAAAGCCAAGCAAATCGCGCCGAAGTATTCCGCAGCCCAGGCCAAGATGGCCATTAATAGCGGCGCCGGCAAGCCGAGTCCCCAATCGGGGTTACCGAACCACTCGGCAATGTCTTTTAAGCCTTCGACGGGATTGAGTGTTCCGTTTTCGGCAAACGGATTCCATTTGTTGCTGCCTGCGACGAAAAACACCGGAACAAGGTAAATTCGTAACAACAACGGTGCGGTGAAATCCAGCCCGCCACGTATTTTGTCAAATAGATTCTGAACCCAAATGATGATGCCCATTCCTTGTCTCCGTTGTTGAGAGTAGTTCGGCTTGCCCGAAAATTACGTTAGTGGTGTTGACGATGACTAAACGTGTCCTGCTGGATATTCAGGATACAACTCGTTTAACGGCAAAGAGATACCGTTGTCACTAATAATTCGTGCATGGGATCGTCGCAGACCACGCGGTTCCGGTACCCCGCAAGAATGCGCGATAGTTCCGACCTCATGCTGTAGATTTCGGCAATAGTTCGCTACCCGAACGGATTTGTCTTCGGGAACTAAGCCACGCTGCAAACCCTTATCGTGGGTTGTAATGCCGGTGGGACAGGTGTTTTTATTACACTGCAAGGCCTGAATACATCCTAGTGCGAACATAAACCCACGGGCCGAAGCGATAAAATCCGCGCCCACACACAAAGCCCATGCGACGTCCGCCGGGGTCACTAGTTTCCCAGACGCGACGATCTTTATACGTTCGCGCAACCGATGTTTCACAAGGCCGTCCACGAGCAAGGGCAGGCTTTCGCGCAACGGTAAGCCCATATCGTCCATCAACGACAGCGGCGCAGCACCGCTGCCGCCATCGGCACTGTCTAGCGAAATAAAATCGGGCGCCGACTCAATTCCGCGACGATTGATCTCACAAAACAAGCTATCAAGCCAACCGTAGGCGCCTAGTACGAATTTAAGCCCGACCGGCTTGCCGGTGACTTTGCGAATGCGGTCGACCATATCCAACAGTTGTTCATTGCAATCGATATCGGGATGGCGGTTTGGGCTTATGGCGTCTTTACCTTGCTCAATATTGCGGATCCCTGCAATTTCGGCGGTTACTTTTGTGCCAGGCAAAATGCCGCCTTTACCTGGCTTCGCTCCTTGACTGAGCTTAATTTCGAACATCTTCACTTGCTCGTGGCCGGCGACTTCACGAAGTTTTTCGTCGCTGATATTGCCCTGAAGATCACGGACTCCGTTTTTTGCGGTGCCCATCTGGAACACAATGTCTCCACCGCCGGCGAGGTGATATTCAGATAACCCTCCTTCGCCGGTGTTCATCCAACAACCAGCCATTTTTGCCCCCTGTGAAAGTGCCAGGACAGCGGGCTTCGAAATAGCCCCATAACTCATAGCGGAGATATTGATGAGCGAGGTCGTGCTATAGGGCGATGCACACCCTTGGCCAATTCTTACAATTTTCGGCTCGACAGCATCTTCCGTTAAGGTCGGATACGGACAGTTGACGAATATGACGGAACCGTTGACTCTCAAATCGCGCGTCGAACCGAATGCTGTGGTGTTGTCGACATTCTTCGCAGCGCGATAACACCAACTTCGTTGAGCGCGATTAAACGGAAGCTCCTCCCGGTCCATCGCGAAAAAATACTGGCGAAAGAACTCGCCAATGTGTTCGAAGAGATAGCGGAACCTTCCGATAACTGGATAATTTCGACGAACAGCATGGGCAGTCTGGGTTCTATCAACAAAAAACAGAACAACGACGACTATCGTACCGATGACGAGCGTCACGATAAATAGCGCCGCAAATATCTCTAGCGTGTCGAGCAAGAATTTTGAGATATTGCTAACGTCCATCTAGATCCCTAGCCGATTTATTACGATCATCATCTCTGTCCGACGTTACTATTATATGGACAAAGATCCCCAACTATGGATGTACGGCTCCGATGATGACGTCACGAGAAAGCAGTTCTGTGAGAATGTCTTCGCCGCCGGCAACCACAATGGCTGGATCCGGATGCTGCAATTCTTCTGCTATCGTTTCGAGTAAAGATTGACCGAACTTACCGGTTCGTTGAACGATTAGGTCGACGAGCCTCGCGGTAATAGCGTTCAGTTGCATGAACCCAACCTCGTCAGATCGATTGCGATAAACAACCAGGTAAGTCATCGCCCCTATGGCCTCATTCGGTTGAAACTCAGGCCCAATTCGGTGTACCGGATACTGATATGCGTGAACCCTTGCGGTCGGGTTCAACACTGGAATACCGCTCAAACAATCCACCGCGTGATCGATAACGCAGTCGTTAATTTCGCGCTTATCGAGCGACGTCTCGAGTTCCAGCCATTCGTAGTGGGCCAGTTCTTGGATAAACTTCGGTCCGAGATCCGGCCTGCTCGGGCTAGCGAGATACTGTAAGAATTCTTTCGGTAGTTGCGGAAATAACGGAGTTCTAGCTCGATGAGTGGCAAAATAATGACGAATTATCGTATGCCATTCGGAATCATTAATAATACTGCGCAATACCGGAAAACTGTTCGACATAAATCCTTCGACGTTTCGATACAAAAGATCCCGGTAGATTTCGATCCGCCGGTCTTCTACGTCGGTGGGTGCCTGCACCTTTGCCGGATCGCGGATGTGGGCAGTGAATGCATATTGGATTGAGCGAAAATCCGTAGCTGGTTCACCCATGGTTTAGCGATTCGCGATATTTGGGCGGCGAGTTAAAGCGCGCCTGCGTATCACCGATGCGGCTCACTTCTTCGAGTAATGTTTGCGTTGCCGGCAGGTTGAAATCGCGCTCCAGCAAGGTCGGGAAAACACCAAAATGCCGGTAAGCCTCGTCCAGCAGATCCCATACCGGATCGATAACATCCGCCCCATGAGTATCAATGATGAGATCCTCTGCTTCGTTGTAATGACCCGCGATATGCGCGTACGCAATTCGATGAGCGGGTAGCTGATGTAAATAATTAATTGCGTCGTATCCGTGATTGATGCTATTCACATAGATATTGTTGATGTCTAACAGCAAGTCGCAATCGGCTTCATTCAATACGGCGTTAATGAATTCTGTTTCACTCATTTGCGCACCGGGCGCGCAATAATACGAGACGTTCTCGATAGCAATTTTTCGTTCGAGAATATCCTGCGTACGCCGAATTCGTTTGGCGACGTACGTGATCGCCTCCGAGGTAAACGGGATAGGAAGCAAATCGTACAAATGGCCGTCGTCCGCACAGTAGCTCAAATGCTCGCTATAGCACTTAATCTGATGGTCATCGAGGAATTGCTTGATGCGACGAATAAACGGTTCGTCAAGTTCGGCGGGACCGCCGATGTTCAGTGAGAGTCCGTGACAAACGAACGGTAATGCCTCGGTGAATTGGCGAAACCGGCGGCCAAAGTGGCCGCCGACATCGATCCAGTTTTCCGGCGCGACTTCCATGAAGTCGATCGGTCCGAGGGAGTCGGACTGCAAAGACCGCAGCAACGAACGCCGCAGGCCTAGACCTCTGCCGGATACTGGGTATTGCTCAGGCATTTGCTAGCGGACTACTTGTCCCCGCCGCATTTACCTTCGCCACATTTGCCTTCGGCTTCTTTGTCACCGCCACATTTGCCTTCAGCTTCTTTGTCGCCGCCACATTTGCCTTCAGCTTCTTTGTCGCCGCCACATTTGCCTTCAGCTTCTTTGTCACCGCCACATTTGCCTTCAGCTTCTTTGTCACCGCCACATTTGCCTTCAGCTTCTTTGTCACCGCCACAT
>JBLFWZ010000032.1:0-26304 GCA_047611905.1 Gammaproteobacteria bacterium
GTTGCGGACTCACGTTGAATTGTTCAGGTGCTTGGAGACTATAGAAAATCGAATACTTCATATCCACCTCTCAGCAAGTTGACAATGCATGGCGGAAATTCCGCCGGAAACTACATGGGACTTCGAATAATCAGTCGTGACGCATCGATGGCGTCGGGAATATCTGGTTGATGATAAATTTCAACGGCTGGTGCGACTTCCATCAACGACAGCGCGAGATACATTAAGCGACGTTCCGGCTCAGGCAATTCGGATACGCGAAAGCCCGACAGGTGTTCTACCAAGGCATCCATCTCAGCCAAGACACCGGCATAGAAACTCTGAATGTCGTCCATGGCCGTGCGCAGGCGTTGCTGGTTCCGCGCGGCCTCTGTCTCCAACGCCCAGTGATCGACAAAACATTCCAAACGTTCAAAACCCGCAGGCAATTTCGCCTCCGCCAAACCACTCATGTCGAGTTGGCTGCAAACGCTGCTTGATCACCGTTGACGTAGGCATCAACTACCCGGTGATGATGAGTGACTAATCCTTCGAGATCGGACGAGACCACCATGTATTCAAGCGCACCGGAGCGATGTGCAGAATGCGTGCTTTCAATCGTACTCAGATCTTCTCGGATCGTGTCGCGCATCGTCACCTTTGAATATTCCTGCGCAATTTTAAGGATCGGGCTATCGACGTCCTGGAGGAAATAGCTCACCGACCAATCTGTTTGATTCACGCTCACCGGCCAAAAGTCGTGACACAACATCCAGCCTTCTCCAAGAAATAAATGGAAATTCGGAAAAATCAAAAATTCATCGAAGATCCAGTTGGACTTAGCGTGGCGATTCAAGCCCGGCGCGAGCGGCTTCTTCTCGCTAGCCGCATCACCGGCATTTAGAAAAGCCATCGAACCAGCCTTATAGGCCCAGGCTTCAGCCGGCTGCGGTGTGTGTTGGAAATCGAGATAGAAAGTTAAATTGCTATGCTGGCCGAAGGTTTCCAGATCTGAAGCAACTGGCGTCGCTCGATAATCTGGGATTGATCGGCGGTGCACGGTTTGCACGTGGTAAGCCTCAACGAATGCGTCCTGAAATGTTTTCCAGTTCGATTCGATATCGGCAGTCCATTGCCCGGAGCGCGCCATTTGCTCGAACGGATAGCCTTCGACCAAGCCTGGGATCTGACCCAAATACGTTTCAAGGGATTCGCTCGGCGACGGATTTAGATTGATGAAGATAAATCCTTGCCAGGTATCCAAGGCGACTGGCAACAGACCTAAAGTTTCTTTGTCGAGGCTGCCGAAATCGTTTTCCAACGGGATATGCGTGAGTTTCCCGTTCGCGTCGTATACCCAACCATGGAAGCCGCACGTGAATGCGTTGGCACGGCCTTCGCAAACTGGCTTTAAGCGGTTACCACGATGCCGGCAGAGATTATGAAAGGCCCTTAGTTCGCCATCATTACCACGTGAGATGATGATCGAGGTACTTAGCACGGCAAAATCCCGCACCATGAAGCTACCTGGCTCGTCGATTTCTTCGACCCGGCCAACCTTCAGCCAGACCTTCTTGAAGATCGCTTCTTTCTCACGCGCGAAATAATCTGCCGATATATTGGGCTCGATGGGGATCCGGTCGAAGCCCGCACTCATTACAGATCGAGATCCATACCGTAACCTTTCGCTTCCGGCCCGTGACCAAAAATATCACCAGTGAAATATTCTTGTTGCGCTAAAGCCTTGCGCGCGCCCCAGCCGAGTTCGACTAACCAACCGGACGGGCTCGCCATGTAAAACGTTAACGCCTGGTCGTTCGAATGTTTACCCAGTTGCAAAGCAACATCTATTTTCCGTTGGCGAATAATGTCGTGCGCCGCACCCCAGTCGTCCAAGTGTTGGTACTCGAGCATTAAATGGTTAATGCGTTTTTCTTGCGGACCGAGTCCGAACGCAACTGAATGCTGACGCTCGTTGCAGTGCATAAAGTACGGTTCGGCGACCATCCCATTCGGTAACTGGAGTTTGTATTCTACGGAGCCACTCAAACCGAGGACTTCGTAGAACGCGGCGGCCGCCGCAACATCGTCCTGACGCAGGATGCAGTGCCCAATCCCAGAATTGCCGGTTACAAATCCACCGTACATGCGGCGGCCGGGATAGAACGGGAAATTGGTATCGACTCTCGGCCCATAGAAAATTTCCGTGGGATTGCCACCCGGATCCATCATTTTTAGTAAACCGAGAACATGTCGTTCTTGAGCTTCTTCCGCTGATCCGACTTTAAACTTGATGCCGGCATCATCGAGTTGCCGTGCCATGCCTTCCAACTCACGCGGCCCTGCAACCCGCCACCCCGTGTAGGCCAAATCGTCTTCATTACCAATGTGCATCACAAAGCGGTGATGCCAGTGATCCATCCGCAGGTAGAAGCGGTCACTTTCGCCATCATCGCGAACTTCCATACCAATGCAGTTTGCGGCGTAGTCCCGCCACGCATCGCCGTCCGTTACATTGAAGCCAAAATACGCAAGCTCAGTCACTTTAACCATAACGAATCACCCTACCCCGTTGCCGCCGGGGTAACTCCCCGGCGCGTTTAAACAATGACGACGATTCCGAACGCAGGTCGTTCGGCAGGCGCTCAGGTATAAGTACTGCCCTTCATTCCCGTATCAATATCTTGACGCATGTCGACGTTAACGAGCGCCGCTTTGCCAGATGCGAATGCGCGTTCCAAGGCCGGTCCGATTTCTTCCGGACGCGTACAGTGTTCACCATGACCGCCCATCGCCTCGACGATCTTGTCGTATCGAGTGGGGTTGAGTTTTGTCGCTACGACTCTTTCGGCACCGTAAACCTCGGCTTGCGGCCGCGCCATCTGGCCCCACGCCGCGTCATTACCAATGATGCCGACAATCGGCAAGTTGAACCGTACTGCGGTGTCGTACTCGAATCCGTTTAGGCCAAAAGCGCCGTCGCCATAAATAATTAGCACACGCTTTTCGGGTTTAGCTAATTGCGCTGCCAAGGCAAATGGCATGCCGACACCTAAGGTCCCGAGTGGGCCTGGATCCATCCAGCAGTTCTCTTCCGGCACCGGCAGAACTTTCGATGCTTGGGCTACGATGTCACCGCCATCACCAATAAGAATGACGTCTTTGTCCGCAACGAAATCACGAATTTCGCGACACAAGCGTAACGGATCGATCGGCACTTCATCTGAGTTAAGTTGCGATGAAAACGCTTCCTCCATTTCGTTCTCGCGCGCGATTAACTTTTTACTCCAAGCACTGAAATCTAATTTATTGCCGCCACTTCGAATCGTTTCGGTGACGATATTAAACGCAGCAGATAAATTGCCAACCACAGCCGCATCCGCCGATCGGTTTGTACCGATTAATTCATTCTCGATATCGAGCTGAATAATTTTCGCATCCGCCGGAATAGTGTGGCCGTAGGCGAGACGGAAATCTAACAACACACCAGCGCAAATAAATACATCGCATTGCGTAATCGCTTCTTTACGCACTCTATTTAGAAGCTCTGGAGTGCCCGGTTTTACCAAGCCGCGTCCCATGCCGTTCACAAATGTCGGGATATGCGTAGCGGCGATGAATTCTTCTATCGCGGCACCGGCATTCGACCACTTAGCGCTCGTGCCAACCATCATCACGGGCCGTTCGGCCGTGGCGAGAATTGCAAGCGCTTCATCGATTTCAGCTTGCGCGGGCGTAAGCAACGGAGGATTGGTGCGGATCTTCGGGAAGCGCACCTTATCCCATTCGGTTTCACCGCTTAAAACGTCCATCGGAATTTCCAAGAATGACGGCCCCGGGTTACCCGACACGGCGTGTCGCACGGCCATTTCGATATAGTCCGGAATTCGATCTGTCGAGTAACACGTGTCTGCCCATTTCGTGATCGGCTTCATCACCGCGACGTGATCCATTTCTTGCAAGGACCCACGACGCATATTATTGAATGGCCCTTGGCCACCAATAACAATAATCGGGCTATTGGCGCGCCACGCATTCGCGACCCCGGTTACCCCGTCGGTAACACCGGGACCGGCGGTTAGAACTGCGCAGCCGACTTTGCCTGGATTTAGCCGACTCCAAGCGTCGGCCGCATGGACCGCCGCTTGTTCATGACGAACGTCAATGATCTTGATGCCTTCGTCGATACAGCCATCGTAAATTGCCATTACGTGACCGCCACTCAACGTGAAGATGCACTCCACCCCTGCTTGTTTTAATGCTCGCGCCGCGAGCTGTCCACCATGAACCGCCATTGCTTGCTTCCTCTTTTAATGATGCTGAGATGCTAGCACGGCTATCGGTGCAGAACGTAGCGGACGAGGGCCTGCGTTGTACCCGGTGATTCCGCTTCATGGGGTAGCCGGCCGCTCAGGGACTTTTAACCCTCATGGCTGAGCCTGCAAATCCCACTAGTTTGCGCAATTTCGGAGGGTTTAGGGCTCAGTCGGTGGTGATGGATTTCGCGCGTCGTAGACGTTCTTCATCACCCACGTTAGGCGGAATATTCATGCCTTTTTCGACCGCTGGTCGCGCCGCGTTGTCGTTAATCCAACGGGTCAGATGCGCAAAATTGCCACTCGGCACGCCACACCAATCGGCAAATACTAACCATGGGTAGGTCGCCATATCTGCTATCGAATAATCGCCCGCGAGATACTCAAAGTTGGCAAGTTGCCGATCCAACACGTTGTAGAGCCGCCGAGACTCGTTTTGATAACGCTCAATTGCTGCCGGCAACTTCGGCTCGAAGTAGCGATAGAACACCCCGGCCTGTCCCATCATCGGACCGACATTCGCCATTTGGAACATCAACCACTCAATCACTGTTGCACGGGCCTTCGATTCCGTCGGTAAAAATAGACCGGTTTTCTCCGCCAAATAAATGAGGATCGCGCCAGACTCGAAGACTGCGAGATCATCATTGTCGGTGTCCACGATAACTGGGATCCGCCCATTGGGGTTGAGCGCGAGAAATTCTCGGCTAAATTGATCGCGTTTCTCAAAATCGACAACACGGACTTGGTAATCGAGCGCCATTTCTTCCAGCGCAATCGAGACTTTGAAACCGTTTGGTGTGGAAGCGCTATACAAATCGATCATGGTGGTGCCCTACGCTGTTTTACCCGTTGCCGATCTCTATTCTGGTTTGCGAAACTTCAAGGTGTACCGGTCGGTTTCGTTCACTAAAGAATCGTGTCGTGTATCGTATAAAAGTTCATCTTCCGGTCGGCGATGAATATTCGAATAATTTACGAACTCGAATCCAGCAGCCAATGCTTCCTTTATGATCTGTACCGGATCAGTGCGGCGCCACGTCCATTTCTTCAACCCTTCCATGTGACGCTTTGTGTGATCGATAACGCCATATATTCCGCCCGGTTTTAAGGCAGCGAATACGGCTCGGTTTAAGGTCATCCGCGCCGCGTCGTCCAAGTTATGCGCGTTGCGGAAAGTAAGCACCATATCGATATCACTCTGTTGCAAGTCGATACTGTCGATAGAAAATATGTACCCCGGCGCATCGGTCTTGGTGAAGTTTTTCATCGTACCGTTTGCTTGCACTTGCTCGATCCCGAATTTCTCGAGATTCGGTTGCAAGTCTTCCGTGCCGAGCGCGATAAACAAAGCGCCTTTGTCCGCCAAAAAAGGCCCGAGTAACTTCGTATACCAGCCACCACCCGGAAACAATTCAATCACCCGCATGTCGTCCTCGAGTCCAAAAAACGCCAAGGTCTCGCGCGGCATGCGGTTTTTGTCCCGCGTTTTTTCCTTATCCGTGCGCGACGGATGATTAAGATCTAAATTAATCGCGCCATCGATAGTCGCAGTTTTCATTGACTCAGAAAATGCGATACCTGGTAGGCATAGCAATATACCAACACTTAACGTGGTCAGTAATTTCATTGTTCACTCCTTGTCCGTGGCGGCAGGCCGAACACCGACCGGTTAAGCACTAAACACTCGTTTCAAATTTTCCTCCAGCTCAAATCAATTACCATCACGGCACACGTCTTAGACAACGACGCAGATCGAGTTGGTCGAACACTAAGATCGCACAAAATTTCAGCTGATCAATCCTAACGTGTGCAGCCTGGAATAAGCTACCGTCGCGGGCGGCCAATTTGGCATTACTTCGATCCTTACTGTTGTCCGGAGTTCGGAAGAACAAACAACCAATACAAACCCATATGGGCGAACCTGCCGGAAAGTAACGATGTTGGTCTCGGTTAGGCGCAGAGCGATATCACGCTTCAGTATTACGGCGCTAAAGGGACGGTGTTGTTAAATCGCCGCCAGATTGCAGAATATCTATATCAAAAGACTGGATCGCACATCTTCTACGTCCGTCACGGCCAATAGAAGACCGCTCGACTCAACGACACGATTCGCGGATTTCGCCAACAAGATTAAGGCATTCATTTAGGTCGCACACGTCGAATTGGCGGTAGGTAGAACCCTTAGATTCGGCTATTTTTCTTGCGTGATCTCGACAGTTTCCGCGGGTGCCTGAGTTACTGGTCGCGGCTCGAAGTCGCCATTGCGTTTACGATTAATTCGCAACCATCGATAAAGATCGAGCTAATTCGCTGTCTATTACGTCAAGTACTTCACTTGCGATTTTCCTGAACTCTTGCGTCAACGCACCTATGTCGCCGACGCGCTGCCTATTTTCGCCATCTTCCAAACGTTCACAAACGTCTCCCAAGCTTAACGCGCCAATCGCGCGCGACGAAGATTTCAGGCGATGAGTAATGTGGCGCAATGCGGTTAAATCGGCACTTTCCGCGGCTGCAAACACAAGGGATATCTCTTTAGCGGCAGACGCCTTAAAGTCCGTCAAGAACTCCGTGATTAGCGCCGTGTCGTCGCCAATTAGGTCGCGCAATACTTCTATATTTAGTAATGCCAATTGCTGCGCGTCCGACTTATCGGTGGCGTTGCCATTCCCAATCAACGGCCGGCAGGCTTGCGCAATCCATCCTCGAAGAACGGCCTCGAGTGCATCGAGCGCGATTGGTTTAACGAGATAACCATCCATTCCGTCACCACAACTATGATTACCCTCACCCTTTACTGCATTTGCGGTCAGGGCGAAAATCGGGATGCGCTGTGCGCCATCTTCCTCCTTGCGAATAGCTTCCGTCAGTTCGTAGCCATCCATCTCTGGCATGTGGAAATCGGTCAGCACTAACGCGTATTCCCCGTGACGCCACCAACTAAGTGCGAGGCGCCCATTTTCCGCGATGTCGGCTGTATACCCCAGCAATTCAAGCTGGCGACGAATCACCTTTTGATTAATATTGTTGTCTTCAGCCACTAAGATTAACTGGTTGTTTGCGATTGCCGTTTTTCTGTCGGGCGCGTCGCGCGCTTCGATAGCCATATCGGAAAATGCCGGATTTGAGGGTTCAACCGTACGGCCTGCAGCCAACGCTACGGCCCGTAGAAAGTGACTACGACCTAACGCGACACGCTCGAGTAGCGTTGTGCCGAGCGGAACACTTCGGGCCATGTTGCGCCGTTCGCCATCAATTACGATGAGGGCTCGGGGCTTGTCGCGCCAATATGCCCCACAATATTACCGTGCGTATCCTGCATAGTAACGGCAACGAAGGACTCGTTAGATATCGCATTGTGCACTGGGCAGTCGCGATAACGTTGGTTTTCATCACCCTCAACGATTAGTGCTTGGCCGCGGTCGATCAACTTCTCGAACGGCGTATTCTCGGATCGAAAGCTATGATTCGCTAAGCTCAATCCGTCCCTGGAATAACTCCGAGTTGTTAACTCAGCGCGGTTATCCCTTGTATACCTTATGATAAATGCCCCGTCGACCTGAGCAATTCTAACAATCGCAGCGACTGAAGAATCGAAATAGTCTTGCCCATCAAGGTTTTGCAAGTCGGTTAAAATCGTTCGTGTTGCTTCATCTCGGTGCTTACGCGCAGTGATATTTTGGGTTTGGCGGATTAAATGGCTGGCATTTCCCGCATCGTCGCGAAAAACCGCAACGTTCACTAGGCCCCAAACAACATACCTTTGTTTATGAATGTAACGCTTCTCTAACTCGTAGTTAGATAATTCACCGCGCAACAGCTGCGCCAGAACCGACGATTCCAACTCTCGATCTTCGGCATGAGTAACGGCTTTCGTCGAGAGTCTGCGCAGTTCAGACCTCGAATAACCAAGAAAATCGACCGCGGCCTGGTTTATTTCCAGCCATTGTCCGTCAGGCTTTGACAGCGTCGTTGCGAGCGCCGAACATTCTATCGTGCTCCTGCACAACTGCTCACTGGTACTCAATTCCTTCGTTCTTTCAGCGATGCTGCGTTCCAAATCGACATTGTGTCGTTCTAATTTCTGCTGAATTTCTTGTAACTCGGTAAGCGCTCAATGGCGCTCACTAATATCTACGGCGCTCGGGATGATATGCGTGACTTTGCCCGAGTCGTCACACAAAGGCGCGAGCATCAGATCGATCGGCGAGGGCCGCCCGTCCGCGCCACGAACCATCACGTCAAAACGCGATTGTTCGCCACCGGCAGCGCGAACGCAGGCTTCTCGGACCTGTGCTTTGGATTCCGGTAAATCGTCGTACCAAACGGCATCCCAGATGTTCGTCCCGACGAGTTCAACGTTTTCTACGCCCACTACTTGGCGTGATGCTTTATTAACCCAAGTTATCTGACCTGCCGGTGTGAGAACCCCCACCCAGGTGAACAAGCCGTTGAGGACCCCTTTCTGGTGCGCTTCGCTTGCGCGCACAGCTTCCTCGGCATTGCGCCGCTCCGTGGTATCGACATTCGTGCCATAAATCATCGACGGTTCGTTATCTCGCCACGGAGACACTTTGCCAGTGCTATGCACCCAAACCCAATGACCTTGTTTGTGGCGCAATCTAAACTCGCAAACGTAATACTCGGTGTTACCACGAAGATGCTTCGCGAGATCGTTCATCGTTCGCTGCTCATCATCCGGATGGACCAGCAACCTCCATTTCTCTACCGTGAGCGGTGCAAATTCGCCGAGTGGATAACCGATCATCTCGGCCCACCGTTCGTTAGCGGCTAGTTCGCCACGCGGTACATCCAAAGACCAAGTGCCGATGTTGCTGGCTTTGATGATGGTATTTAGATTTATCCGTTCTTCGTCGTGGGTCCTTTGGCACCGCAATTCGTCCGTCACGTCGCGAAACACTACGCCAATGCCAGCGCGCGGATCGGATTCGCCGTGAACTGGCGTCACCATCCAATTTACCTGTCGAAGGCCGCCTTTCTTCAACTGCAACGACACTCTTTCTGGAAAGTTGGCGCTCGGTCCCGCCATGAGATCTTCGATAGGTGGGATTCTGACTGGCACGGATCCGTCCGCATCAAGGACGTTCATCACCCGATCGAGCGATTGGCCGATCGCGGCGCTTTGAGACCATCCAGTCAACCGTTCGGCCTCGGCATTCATCCAGGTAACGTTACAATCCGCGTCGGTTGCTAAGGCGGATTCTCCAATCGAGCGCAATTCAATCGTCAATTTGCGATTAGTATTTTTCATTACAAGTGAGCGCCAATCCTTGATTGCGGTGTAAGTTTGTAGAACCTTGATGCGCTAAACGACAATTACGGTGGACCGTTTGGGTCGCTCGGCTATGCACAATAGCCGGCCGTTGTTACCGATCGCTTTAATTGGGCGCCGCAGAGCGTTCAGGAAACTCTGATCGCCGAATATTCTGGGACGATCTGGAATAAGAAGCCGGGATTACGTGTTTTCGGCACGAAGACGAGCGAAGTCGGCACCTTTAGACCCGAATATCTCGGCTTGGCGGCATCTCCTGATTGCTTGACTTGCTAGGTTAGGATCCGTAGAAGCAAGCGCTAATAGGCAAGCTAGATACCGTTTTTAAATTCCGGTAGTTGGCTAAAGAAGTGAGAAATAAATCTTCGCTGCGGCGCGCAATTTCCGTCGCACACGGTTAGGGTGAAACGATGGCTAAAAGTAAACACGAAAACATTATCGAATCGGTAACCGCACTATCCTCCCCTTGGCAAACGCGCGATCCGTTTCTGTTTTGCGCCTACCACAACGACCCGTACCCACCCGGCAATACCGAGCTCGGGCCCTACGCATCGCTTGCCGGTCGTCAGATCGGACAAGACTTCGACCCCAGTAATGGTTGGCGCATGTATCACGGCGACACAGTGCCCGGTTTTCCGCAACATCCTCACCGTGGTTTCGAAACCGTGACCATCGTTAACCAAGGCTACGTTGACCACGCCGATTCATTGGGTGCAACGGCACGCTTTGGGCCTGGCGACGTACAATGGCTAACGGCCGGCAAGGGTATCGTTCATGCTGAAATGTTTCCGCTAATACATGAACAACAGACTAATCCTCTGGAATTGTTCCAAGTGTGGTTAAACCTACCTGCGGCAGACAAAATGGTCGACCCGCACTTCACGATGCTATGGCGCGATTCTATTCAAAGGATCACGCAACAAGACGACACGGGACTAAACACAACAGTGCGCGTAATTACCGGAACGTATCTTGATCGGAACGGGCCGCAAACGCCGCCTAATTCGTGGGCTTCTAAGCGCGACGCACACGTCAACATTTGGACCATCGATATCAACGCTGGTGCGACATGGACGTTACCAGCAACTATTCCTGAAGCGAACCGGACCTTGTATTTTTATGATGGCGACGAACTCGAGGTCGGTGAAAGCCGCGTTCCGGTTGATCATAGGATTTCGCTCAAGGCAGATAGAGAGGCTCGCATTCATGCCGTAAAGAAAGTGGCGCGCCTTTTGCTTTTAGAAGGTCGGCCGATCAACGAACCTGTCGCACATTACGGACCGTTTGTGATGAACACGCGCGACGAGCTGGAACAAGCGTTTAGCGATTATCAACGCACCGGCTTTGGCGGTTGGCCATGGCCGGACGCTGCACCAGTGCACGAGCGCGACGCAGGTCGCTTTGCGGTTCACGCGGACGGTAAAAAAGAACAAGTTGGGTGACAAGGTACCTACACTCACGGGCGTGCTCGTTTAATCGCCGTTGCGATTTCCTTGATACGTCGGTTAATCAGGCACGCCGATAAACATCACCGTGAGGTGGCGGATCAGCGCCACCATACATCGCAATTGGCGCTTCATACGGTTTGGGCGCCTCGATCGCAAAACCTCTGGCCGACTCGCCAGAAATTAAGAGTTGCACTTACCGCGCACGATATCCACAGCTCAAACAATTCGATTGCGCAATCTCCTGGCACCATACGGCAAAACTATTAGAACTGTCTTGCGCGGCGAGCATCGATGCGTTTGTTGCCAATTGGGACGGACCAATCGTAGGGTTAATCAGTAACGCGCAGGGAATCATCCGCTGCTGGTAGCCTCAAATAATGGAGAAAGAACATGCCGACACGGCGGACGGTCTTTGTTCCTTGTTTTCGACTATTCGGATCGTCGGGACAGAGCATAAATAAGTAATCGATGCGCGGTAACTGAACGCTGAATACGGCTCGGCTCACACGACACAGCTTGATATCGATTACACAATGCTCGAACTATCGCGGGCAGCACTGACGATCTTGCCATCCTAAGTTCCCAGGCACACAGACGTACACCAACATCACAGGGCTGGCGACGTCCTGCAAAACGGTGTCACACTGGCCCGCGACGACGTTTTGATCACGTTCGAACATCAACCGCGGCTAGCTGCGCACGCAGCGCAATGGAGTGTAACGATGGAATTCGGAATCATTTTCCCAACTCGGATTGGTGATTGGCGGCTGATCGCCGACGCCGAAGCGCTTGGCTACGATCGGGCATGGGTTCCTGATTCTCAGATGATATGGTCGGATTGCTACGCAACACTCGCGCTCGCGGCTGAACATACTTCGCGCATTCAGATCGGAACCGGGGTTTCTATACCGCGTACACGAATTGCACCTGTCACCGCACATTCGATTGCCACGATTAACCAACTCGCGCCCGGTCGCGTGTTCCTAGGTTTGGGCACTGGGCATACCGCAATGCGGGTGATGGGCATGCGGCCACAAAAGATCGACGCTTTTCGTGAATACCTACGTGTGGTTCGCGCGCTGCTACGCGGCGACGAAGTCGACTACACGCTCGATGGCGTGACCCGACCAATCCGGTTCCTACACGCCGACCAAGGGTTTCGCGAATTGACGCCAGAAATACCAGTCTACATTGCCGCCAACGGGCCGCGCGCGCTAGCCGTTACCGGCGAGTACGGCGATGGATTAACGACTTTACTGTACGAGGACCCGACGGTACTCAAGGACCATTTTAGATTGATCAAAGAAGGCGCGGCGTGCGCGGGACGCCAGCTGCCGGATCCTTTCCATCTCGCCGCTGTCAGCGCCGTGGTCGTCTTGCAAGCGGGAGAAACGTTGGCGTCTAAGCGAGTCATCGACGCCTGTGGGGCGTGGGTGACAACGGCATTGCATTTCGTTTATGAAGTTTACGCCGAGACGGGACGCGAAGATGTCATCCCGGAGGCGTTTCATGATTCCTGGGAACAGTATTGTGCATACGTCGAGAACATGGAGACGCCAGCGGACAGACGCTACCTACAATTACACGAGGGGCATAGCACCTACCTGGTGGAACAAGAGCGACAATTTGTAACACCGGCGGCAATCGAAGGCACGGCCTTGGTTGGCAGCGCGAGTGAAATCATTGAGCGCATCCGGGCGGCAGAACGAGCGGGATTAACGGAGCTGACGATATTACCGCCTACCGAAGCTAGCCGCGAAAACCTTAACGAGTTCGCAACCGAAGTGATGAAGCATTATTAGGCCGCATTGCCCGGACAGCGCCGCTTAAAGAAAACGGTACCAGGATTAATTTCGGTGATGCGCGCGGCCTGTTGAATATTTGTCGGCAGTGCGCCGACTCGGTTTCCAATCGATATTGGAGAGCAAGCGCCTATAAAACCCTCGAGCAGATGCGCTTGCGAATTTTTCGGGCTGCCGAATTATAACCGTACGCCAGGACAGCTTTTGTATCGAGACACCCGAAGATATCAGAAGCAGTAACTCGCAGAATGCGCCGTGGCCGCACATCATTATTCAGCCTTTGTTTTCAACAATATGTTGAGGATTTGACCAGGGGCAATGCGAATTTAATTTCTATTTACGAATGGCTCAACAAGCTGAAGGCAAATCGGGATAGCCCTCAACGCGAGAAAGGCACTGCATTAGTCCAATACTTCGTTTAGGGACGTCCTAGCTACTCAATGCAGTGCTTCTTACCCGGATTGGCATCCATTAATGTCCGTCAATCTGTGCAAGCTTTAATGCGGCGCAGATCTATTTTTACTCCTTTATTTGGATGAGCCGACCTCACGCTTCGCATAAACGCGTCGCCGCTGAATCCGATCCGTATACATCCGAAACATTTTTCGATCGGCACCGTAGTCTGGTATTTCATCAACAGCAACCTGCTGCTCAAACAAATCAACGCAACGTTGGAATTCGCGATCGATGCTTGCGTAGACTTGCCTCGAAGTGTGTTCTTGCGCGAGTAAGCTTACGAGCGCGGCTGCCGTATTGATCAACCGATCGTGTAGTTCTGTCGCTTCCTCGCTTTTTGCGAGCATGAAGGCGCTGGCCGCTAACATGACGAACTTTGCTTCGCTGCGTCCGAATTGGCGGATTGCTTCGAATTCGAATACTTCGTTCGGTTCGATCTGCACGTCGTTGAAATTCGCGAAGCCTTGGCTCATTGCACCGAGGAACCCGGGCTGCGCCCGATGCGTTAGAGTAACTCCACCGCGATCTCGTTCTACAATTAAGCCGCGCGCTTTGCGTTTGTCACCCATCGGATCGTTAACGGTAACGATAAGGTGATCGACGACGGCAGAATGTGCGACCCAACCTTTGTTTCCGTTTAGCTTAGAGGCGCCGTTTGCTCCAGTTAATGTCGCACCAGGATCGACGGCATCTTCTGTTGCTGCGAATGCTGCCCAACCACCTCGTGGCAACATTGGGAACGCATCGCGTAAGGTGGCCTGGTAGCCTGCGGTGAAGACCCACGGTAGGCGATCGGCGAGCATTGCACCTGCAATCGCACTAGCCTCGGGTGGCAAATTCCCGATACCGCGCGCCGCCCACAGTGCGTAGTAATCCGATTCCGATTCACATGGCGATATCTGATAGTCGCCGCCTAGATATTTCTCTATCGTTTGAAGTGCCGTCATACGAAACTGACTTAACATTTAAAGTTTTGGGGGGCATATCTTAACGCCTAGCGAAGCTAGCCTTGTAGTTGAATCGAGTTGGCTGTGCTGGCTAATAAAAACTAAACCGACCTTTCGAGCACGACGATTTCTCGGATCAACTGTATGCGCAGATTTTCATGTCACGTCATTGGCATTATTTCGCATTGTCTCATTTTAGATTTTGCACTAGTGTGCACAGGTATCATCTACCAAATAGGCGGTAATTATGATGAATAATCTCGGACTCATTGGACTGCTACTCATCCTTGGAACGGCCTGTGTGTGGTTCGCGCGCGCCTGGCGAGTTCATATTCCAAAAACCACGCCCTACCCTTTTATTGCGATGCTGGTCGTTGGAACCGTATTGGGCGCCGTTGCTCTTTATCAAGGAACTGCAAGTTCGGCAGCGGGCTGGGCCGTCGGTGTTGGCTTGTCGCTGTTGTATCTCTTTATGACGGGCGGGCAAAAAGTTAGCGACCAGATGGTTGGTGTTGGCGATTCGATACCGGCGTTTACCGGTATTGATGCTGAAGGCAACTCTTTCGATAGCGCGGATTTGGCGGGCAAACGAATTTTGATTAAATTTTTTCGTGGCTACTGGTGACCTTACTGTGTCGCCGAGTTACGGCGATGGGAAGAATTACGACCAACTCTCAATGCGGCAAATGTACAGATTTTGACTATCTCAACGGACAAACCGTCTGAGGTGAAAATGAGCCGGAGCATGAGCGGATTAAAAGCGACCATGTTGTCGGATCCGAAACTCGAGATCATCGATCAGTTCGGTTTTCGCAATCAGAATCTCAACAACTTTAGGATGCCGGGGCGTCCGGGACTGCCGGTACCAACAAGCTTGTTAGTTGGTGAAGACGGCAAAGTTGTATGGAGAGATCAGTCGGACAATTACACGCGACGTTCCGATCCGGACTATGTCGGCGCCGCGTTGAGCGAACACTTCGCTTAAGCGAGATTTAGAACGGCAGCGGGATAATTAAAAACGGCGGGACTAGATCTCTAGTCCCGCCGTCGCTGGTCATGTTCGCTTAGTTAGATGCTAACGAACAGAGCAGTCGTGACTGCTGCATCCGTTAGACATGGCTAACCAACAAAACCCTACGTTAAAGGTTCGATTTGGTAAAAGCGGGCAGCCGTGGCACGGAACATTGCGTCTTGTTCTGGCTCGGTGTATTTCGCTGCCATCTTTTTAAATGCGTTCCATAATACTGTGTAAGACAGCGCGCATTTATCGACCGGGAAATTACTCTCAAACATACATCGATCTGCACCGAATACTTCGATCGCGTGATCATAGTAACGCGCTTGTTTTTCCACGACTTCGTCCGAGGTCGGTGGCTGCGGATCGTCGTCAAAACCAAAGCCGTTCCACGGCATCGCCAACCCGCCGAGTTTAATCGACACATTCGGGCAGCTCGCGAGTTCGGCAAGATCTGCCGCCCACTGTGCAAACACTTCTTCGGATTTTCCGGCATACGGTCCAACGCCTAACGGCGTACCGAGATGGTCGTTGACAATGTTTACGCTCGGGAATGCTTTTGCAAGTGCAGTGAGACCTTTCGTCTGCGTGTGATATTGATACGCATCGAAGCAGAGTCCCATATCCGCGAGAACAGAAAACCCTTCACGAAATGCGGCATCTTCATAGAGGTTGCCGTCGTCAATCCCGGGCATGGACATAATATTTTCATCCGCGTCCCAAGCACCGCCCAAGCGAATACCCCGAAAGAGCGGGCTCGCCGCGACATGGGCTTCCAGTACTGCCCGAACCTTCGCACCCAGTCTGAGTTCTGCGGTACCCATAATCGCGCCAATCTGCGCCATAGCGGGACGCCTACTCGCCGTTCTCGCAATACTCTCGACCCACTCGGTTTCACCGACTGGCATCATTTCTTCCGGCCCGTCCGTTCGATAACCTTCCCAGCATTGTAAGAAGACGGTTTGCTCGACGTTGTGCGTCTCGGTGTCTCCCCACAAGGAGTCCAAATCGTAAAAAGGGAAATCGCCGCCCGCAACGAAGAAGTGATGATGTGGATCAATAATTCGGCGATTCGGATCGACGATCTCTTCAGGCACCTTGGCCAGCCAATCTTCACGGACTTCTAACGGCATATCGAATTCTCCCTTCGGTTATGTTCTAGATTCTGGCGCGGTAGTAATCTCGAGCACGAGGCGTACGGCGCTGGGCTTTGTCGATTGAGCATACACTGCTTAAGCCTATTGTCAGACAGATACTGTCATAATTGTGCCCAGCACCGGAGCGAAATTTTCGAATTCGACCGGCTTTCCGCTGGGGTGCGGTCATTGATGTCAATTAACGGACAATCTCGTGGACAATATTATCTCCCACCTAAAGGCGGATTGGGTTTCACGACCTCGCTGGATGAATCCAATCTTCTACTTTTGTCTCTACATGACTTTCGTCTACATGCCATTCGATTTGTTCTTTAAGCCACTCGCTAGCGATCATGAAATTTGGTTCGGCATAGCGCTAACGGGTTGGTGGGCCAAAGGCACCGAGCCATTGCACTGGGCTATTTACACGGCTGGGGCCTATGGCTTTTGGAGAATGAAGGCGTGGATGTGGCCTTGGGCCGCGGTGTACCTGGCGCAAGTTGTGATAGCGATGTTTGTGTGGAATCTAGTTAACCCACATGGACAAGGCGTCGTTGCCGGTGTTGTCGCGTCAGCAGTATTCTCGGTGCCGATGATTGCTATATGGCGGGCGAAAAAATCATTCGGGACGGATTCCGACACGCTGGCTGAGTCGTTGAACCCAGATCCGGATTAACTGCAGTTGAAGTTCATTCGTCGGTCGCGTGTTCGTGGCACGCCTGTTGCCCAATCGCCGTACAAATCATGGGGATCGTTCTAAACGGATCGGAATGCTATTCCCCCGGCCAAACAATGCACCGATATAGTCGTCCGCCCAACCATATTTCGCGTTCATTAGCGCGTTGATGTTCTCTCGGTGGGTCACCTCCGTCCGAGCATTCGCGGTGTAGGATTCGCGGCCGCGTTGCGCAGTGATTTCAGTATTCGAATTCATGCGCTGGTACCACCCAGATTCTAGTGAGCCGGCCCGTAGCCATGGACTCTCGTCGTAGTCTACGACCCACAAACGCGTTTCATGGGGGATACCTTTTGAATCCGTCGTGGTGACTATGATCACCTCACCGCTTTTCGATGCGACGATCTGCGCGCCGACGACCAGCGCTGCCAAGAGCACGATTGCTGCGATAAAGCGAACCAGGTATTTCATTAGGGTTCATTCGAACAATTTATTTATCCGCCAAGGAGACACGCTAACGGAAGTTGGTGTTAAATTGAACCATGCTTGCCGCACCACGTCTTAGCTGCGTCCTCTTCCGGCTTCTTAAGGTCGCCACTCGGCAGAAGAGGACCAACAGGTTATTCTTTCAGTTCGGCAAATCAGGAGAGGACTCAATGACGGCAAACCGCAGAAAAATTCTTAAAAGCGCCGCGACATTTCTAAGTACGGCTTGGCTGGCGCCGGGATTGGCATTGGCCGATCTTTCACCGTCCATATCCGCATTGGACAAGTCGAAACTCATTTACCTCACACCGATTGTCTCTGCAGGCAAAGAAAGCGCCTGTCATGGCGAAGTCTGGTTCGTGCACCACAATCAGGAGATTTTCGTGGTCACTCAAGCCGACGCCTGGCGCGCTGAAGCCACTCGCAAAGGTTTTAATAAAGCCAGCATATGGATCGGCGAATTCGGTGCATGGAAAAATGCTAAAAAGCAGTACTTGTCGGCACCGTTTCTGCGCATAGAAGGCCAGCTCGAAAAAGATGCGGCCGTTCATGCCTCCGTACTGGAAGTTTTCGGCGCGAAATATTCTAACGAATGGTCGTCATGGGGTCCGCGCTTTAAGAATGGCCTCGCAGATGGGTCGAGAGTACTGCTCCGCTACAAAGTAACTAGCTAGCGGTAAAGAAGTCGCGCTTTAGCAAGCGCGACAACGTTCTCAGGTTTTTGCTAGTCGATTGATGACGCAGCGGCGCAGCATGGTATCCAGGCTTGTAAGGCTGATACCTAATTCGCGAGCCGCCGGCTGCGGGTCGATTGCGTCGTCATGGTCGAGCAGACGTAGCATGCTCTGGCTAATCGGCGGCCGCTTGAGTAAAGCTTCCGCGGCACGGGCTAGCGCCAAACCCAGCGGCAGCGGTAGAGACCAGATGTTTGGTGTGCGGTTGAGAGTGGCTGCCGCACGAGTGACAAGTTCGCGTTGCGCGAGCGACTCTGGACCAGCGAGATCGAACGTTTTAGTATCCGTCGCCGGCACGGTTATGCGGCGTTGCAACGCGTCCACGACATCACCCGCATAGATAGGTTGTTCGAGGCTTTCCGCGCGAAACAAGAACACCGTATTCGACGAAGCACGTTTTGCTAAGGAGAAACTTGCTCGATCTGTTTCACCCAGCACCATCGGCACTCGGATGATTGTCACGGGTGGACGTCCAGACTTTAGGATCTCCTCTGTTGCGGCGCGCGAACGCAGACATCGACTCGGACTTGATGGAGCGGCGCCTAGAATACTGATTGTATGAAGGTGCTGCACATCGAGATTTCCGAGCGCCTCCATCAATGCGAGGGCGGGTCGCTCATGAGCGTCATAATAGGTCGTCGATCGGGTTTCCCTGATCGTACCGATCAGATGGACGACCTGCTCGCACCCCACGGACACCTCGCGGATAAATCCCGCGTCACTTGGATCGCCGACCGAGATGTTTAGGGTGGGTTTCTCACCAACGTAGGCAAGCAGGGAAGACCGCGCACGTTCGCTACGCACTAAGGCTTCGATTCGCATGCCGCTCGGTAAGGATTTGATCAGTCTGCGTCCCAATTGTCCGTTGGCGCCTGTGATAAGTATGCTAGTCAACTTACCGCGACCGACTCATCGATGGCCGCTCGCTTAACGGTACACTGGTCGCGACGCTAATCAGATCCTTATCGCCAATGCCTATCGTGACAATTCCGAATTTATTAAGCTTATCTCGGATCGTGTTCGTTCCCGCATTGATCGCAGCACTTGCGGTTCGAGCGGAGCTGCTTGCCGTTAGTATTTTTAGTGTCGTGGTCATTAGTGATTTTCTAGATGGGTTCATTGCCCGGCGCTGGCACCAGCTGTCTGCTCGCGGAGCATTAATTGATCACGGTTCCGACGCCGTCTTTGTCTCTTCGATGACTGGATACTTTGCCTATCTCGGCGTATTGCCGCCGATGTTACCGGTACTCATCGCAGTCGCTTTTATCCAATATTCAATCGATTCTGGAAAACAAAGAAACACGGGGCTGCGTGCCTCGAGCATCGGGCGTTGGAATGGCATCGCGTATTTTGTGATAACGGGTTTGGCTGTCGCCGTGCATTTGTTCATCGTCGATTCTCTTGCTCGCGATATTTTGAATTCATTCGCTTATTTACTTTGCGTTAGTACGGGTGTTTCAATTCTTGCACGCGCCGCGCATTTCTTCTCTGAGCGGGGAAGAGCCTAATTTAGTTCGAATCTAGCGCGCGATACTCATGTCTCCGCGAATAGTTCACGATTCGCGGTCGGCAGAAACAACAATCCTATCGCCGCATTAAACAGCACGAAGAAGGTATGCATCACCAAGCTGAACGCGCCAATCTCAGGGTAATCGGGGAACAGTACGGTCCACAACAATAACGCGCCAGCATGAAACGGCAACGGTAATGCCGCCGCGAGGAAAATGACCGGAAGAAAAACCAGCATTTGCCCGAACGACACGTCGACGTTAAAAAGCTCCAAAGACAATGTGTACACCACCACCGCCGCCAGTAGATTGGGAGCCTTGAATAGCAGGACGAGTAGGTAATGGCGGAATTTAGCGAGCCGAAACGCCCTGAAAATCTGCCGCTCCCGCAAGTTTGCGCGCGGTAAAATGGCGCCGGAGAAGAAAGCAAAATGGAGGGGGAAATAGAGCGCCGCGATGACAAATACGATGATTAAGATCTTTGCCAGCGGCAACGCGGTGGATGCCGCGCTAACCAAATCAAAATAAATGGCCGTGCCAACGGCTGAGAATAACAACAGCTGGTAAATCTCCATCATGCCGAGCAACACCATGCTCGATAAGGCTTGCCAGGCAGGTACTGCATGGCGTCGCCATAGGTATAAGGTGATAGCCCCTTTGCCGACCTGCTCGTTTAATAATGACAAGATGTAGGCGCTGCCCCGTATCGGGAGCATTCTCGTGAACTTGAAATCTGGCGCATTAAACCAACGCACGACTCGCCATGTCGCATGAGAGTCGACAAGGAAGAAAAAGAACGAATACGGGATCATCATCGACAACCAAGCAACCCAATTGGCATCGCCGACAAAACGCGCCAAATACTCAAACGCACTCAACCCGTCGCGCGCGGCCGCGCCTTCAATTTTGCCGAACACTAGATAGAAACACCCGGCCGCAAGCAGCCACGTCGTGATCTGCAATAGCCTCGCTCGCAAGCTTGCGGCTTTCTTTCCGGGACTAGTTTCGGCGGCAGATGTGTCGTTCATGATGACGGAGACAATAGCACGATGCGCGCGACATCAGAGCCCCCCGAAGGCACTGAGTCCCCGGCTATGGGTCTGGTTTCAGCCCCGGATCGCGCGCTCACCATGCGGATAATTGCCTATGCGGTCGGTTCGCCATATATCTCGCGAATTTTCTCGTCCTGTGCCTTCGGCGAGAATAACTCCCAGACCAAATTATTGACGTCGGTTGCCGCTGAGAATCCCTCAACGGAGTCGTCTTCGAAACCGAGATGCCGTAATTCACCGGCTCGTTCCGGGATCTCATTAATCGAGAAATTCATCTGATCCGTGCGCCACATGGCATACTTGCCGCTCACCACCACAGTCGGTTCGGCGCCAATTCGAACCGAATAATCTTCCACGGAGTCAGTAATCGAACCGACGGCTAATGCAATATGAATACGTCGCATTGTTCTTCTCCCGGAGTAATAAAATATAATGACATAGATAGTGATGCTTTAATCTATGCGCTGTAAAATTACAATTTAAAGCGAATATAATTATTTTTTGTAAGGTCTGGATGTTCTGATGAATAATTCGCTGCCGCATCTCCGGGGGCTGCAAATATTCGAAGCAGTCGCCCGCCACTACAGCATGACTCGCGCCGGGAACGAACTCGCGATTGGGCAATCTGCCGTCACCCAGCAAATCCGCCGGTTGGGGGATTACTTCGGCAAAGGTTTGGTCGAACGCAGCCCTTCAGGGATCCGCTTAACGGAATTTGGCGAACGTCTTGGTCGCCAGCTACGTAAGCCGATGGACGACATTCGAGCGGCGGTTGCTGAAGCGCTTGAAGGTCCCCGTAATTCGCACAGCATTAGCGTTATTGTGCTCGGCGCATTTACATATCGTTGGTTGATTCCAAGGCTCGTTGGTTTTCATCGAGCGCATTCCGGAATAGATGTACAAGTCATTACAACCTCGTCACCGAACGATCTGTTGCGCGATGATGTGGACGTTTCGATTCGCACGGGTAGCGGGACCTGGCCTGGCTGCGAAGCTGAGTACTTGATGGCCAATGAGTTGTTCCCCGTGATTAGTCCGCGCTTGCTAAAGAACTTGAATAAGCCGCAAATTTCGGCGCTGTGCGAGCACCCGTGGATACACATTGACGCGGAGCCTCGCCACCTAGATTGGCAAACTTGGATTGATGCAGCCGACCGAATGGAACTCCGCGGCAAAAGCGAACTGCATGTTGCTAGTTCCGTGCACGCACTCGAAGCTGCAATTGCAGGCCTAGGCATCGCGATGGCGCACACTCCGTTTGTCGCAGACGCCCTGCAGGCTGGACATTTGGTCTCCCTAGAACCGGCGTTTCCGGCTCCTGAGGGTGACTATTACGTTGTCGCGACCGAGCAACGATCTGAAGCTACCCAAAACGGCTAGTTTCAGTCGTGGCTATTAAGTCAGACGTAGTCGTCATCCGATCCGACGGGCAGTGGCATATGTCCTTCAGGCTGCTTTGAGCAAAGCAGAATTCACCCTGATGAAAATGTTATCGCCGGAGGGAGTCAAAGCAGTTGGCTAGGGGGAATAAAAAAATAGTCGAAAGTTGAAACTTAAAACCGAAAGTTGCCATTCAATCGAGCCGAACCCTATGGACGCTAACGACTTCCAACTAACGTTGATATAAGTAATATCATTGTCTCGGTCGTTCTAATTTCGAGGATGGGTAAATGTCAGAAGAGCAAGTGATCGGATCATTGATGGCCATCTCGGATCAGACGGCGACTTACGTGAATGTGTGGATATCACTTACTTTTGGCTATTTGACGGTGTCCTATTTTCTCGGGAAAGCCTTGTCTCGATTTCAATGTCTCGCAATTTCCTGCCTGTATGTGGTTTTGGCGTTCCTAGCCGCAAGCAGCGCTTACGGCTTAACCCAGAGTTGGTTTGTTTTGCTCGATCGCGAGAAATCACTCCTCAGCGACGTTTGGATCTTTCGACACGGTGGTCGAGAAGAAGGTTTAGGCATCGTTTTCGTTGTGGCTACCCTGGTCGCGCTCTACTTCATGTACAACGTCCGACGATCAAATTGAATTAACGACGATTCAATCGAGTCTGACCCTATTGGTTTTACCTAACGCCCTCACTTTCGACAAAATGCTAGCTTCAGCGACGAGGGTCCTGAGTTGCGGTCAGTTCCGGCACTTGTTGCGATTGCGGATCCGCGTCGCCAAACACGAAGCCAGTGTAACCATTGGCAACAACGTCCTCGCAGATCTCACGATAGGTCCCGACACCGCCGGCATAGGGTGTGAACATCCGAATCTTGCCGTCAATGTTCGTGCCGGTGTACCAGGACTTCGTCATTGGATAGAGCGTCGTGTGGCCCACCTCATGCACCGTTTGGACCCAGTCTCGCTCGGCCTCTGCTGCTGCTTCAACGTGCACCGCGCCGCGTTCATGCATGTGTTGTATGCATTCGCCAATCCATTCGACGTGTTGTTCGATCGACATCAGCATGTTGCTCAGTACGCAAGGACTGCCGGGCCCAGTGATCATAAAGAAATTCGGAAACCCGGCGCTCGCGAGTCCAAGGTACGTGCGTGGGCCGTCTGCCCATTTGTCCTGTAGGCGTACGCCATCGCGACCGCGGATGTCGAGCTTCAACAACGGTCCGGTAATTGCGTCGAAACCGGTGGCGAAAATGAGCATATCGAGTTCGTAGTGTCCATCCGTAGTCTGCACGCCGTTCGCAGTAATGTGTGTGAGCTCAGATTTGCGAATGTCGACCAAGGTGACGTTGTCTCTGTTGAACGTCTCATAGTAGCCGGTGTCGACACACATCCGTTTAGTACCGATCGGATGATCGTTCGGAATTAACGACGCCGCAGTCGCTGGATCGTCAACTTTCTCGCGGATCTTGCGCGCCACGAAGTCGGCGGCGGTGCGATTTGATTCAAGATCCGTGAGGAGATCGGGATAGGCCATCACGAAATTAAATCCGCCATCTGCCCACGCTGCCTCAAAGTCGCGCTCGCGTTCTTTAGGCGGGACAGCTTTCGCGGATTTATCGTTACTCTCGAAAGGAATACCGATCTGTGCATAACGGGAGGCGGCACGCCACTCGCGATAGTTCGCCTTGTGCGCGTCGAGCGTGGCCGGTTCCAGCGGGCCGTTCCAGGCCGGCACGCTATAGTTCGGCGTGCGCTGAAACACGAACAAATGCGCGGCCTGAGGTGCGATCGCAGTGGTCGATTGCACGCCAGATGATCCCGTGCCAATGATGCCAACCCGCTTGCCACTAAAATCGATTGGTTCGTGTGGCCATTGGCCGGTGTGATGCAGCTCGCCGGAAAAGTCCGACAGGCCCGGGTAGTCTGGCAACGCGGCGGCGGAAAGGCAGCCCATCGCGGAAATCACAAAGCGCGCCGTCACCTGCTCATCGCGATCAGTGCGCACTTGCCAATAGCTATTCGCCTCATCGTAAACAGCGCTTTGCACTGATGTTTCAAGTTGAATATCGGATCGAAGATCGAAACGATCCGCAACGTGGTCTGCATACCTTAGGATTTCGGGTTGCGTCGCGTAACGCTCCGTCCACACCCACTCTTGTTCGAGCGGTTCCGAAAACGAATACGAATACGTCACGCTCTCCGTGTCACAGCGTGCGCCCGGGTAACGGTTCCAATACCAAGTGCCGCCTACGCCGCCGCCACGTTCATAAACCCTCGCCGACAGACCGAGCTGGCGCAGGCGATGCAACATATAGAGACCGGCGAAGCCGGCACCAATGACGATGGCGTCGAAATCTACTCGCGCGGCAGACGTGGATGCAGTAGATTCTAGCGAAGTTGGCATTTTGTTCGAACGCTCCTGTCGTTGAGTATCAATGGAACTGGAATCAGCAGCACGAACTGTCGCTGAATCCAACTCCAAAATGCGAGTCTCAATCGCCATTGTCAACGTCTATGGCGCGAAAACTGCCGAATTGATCGATCGCCTCTGATCAAATTTACTGAATAGTCGCTATTGGTCCGTCTACAAATCTGATGTTTCTAACGGATCGCATACTTGTCGAATTATTCGCAGGTTCCTGCGCGCGGCTGAAAACAGGTATCGAAAGAAGGGAAAGTAGTTTGTGGTTGTCGGAAGAGAGCGACGAAGACAGTTTTAATCGAGTCGGGCGTGCGGACGAGGTCGGGCGGTCTCCTACGCTTCAACCGCCCATGTGTCGTCTGGCTAATTTATTATTGCGAAATTTCGACCGTCAATATCCGGTTGGCGCTGGCGTGTCCGACGGCGGATACCCGTAGGCGATATTCGAACGAGGTTGCGCTTGTGGACCGGCGGAGGCGCTGAGCGCCGCAGCGACGTTTGCCGGCACCGGCACTTGATGGCCGTTGCCGTACATACACTGGACGTAACTGGCGTCGTATCGCTCCTGCGAGCGCGAACCGGAAATCCCGTAAGCATCAGATCCGGCAACGCTACCCAGGAGCAGTCCACTGCCACCACCGATAGCGGCACCGGCACCCGCGTTACCGGACGCTGCGCCAATCAATGCTCCAGCAGCAGCGCCAACTATAGTGCCGACTACGGCGCTGTCGAGCGCACTTTTTTGCGCTGCTTGGCCAGTGTTTCCACCGGCAGCTTGGTGTGCGTACTCCTGGCAATTTAAGTCGTCGATTCTAAATTTATCAAACGTCGAGCCCGTGCCTGGCAATGCCGTCACACTCGGACCAATTGGATAGCTTGCGCATCCGCCGAGAACAAGCGCGAGCGCGGCAATTGAAGAACGAAATAATTTCATCACGTGCGGTCCTTCCAGTAATGCTGTTAACGAGGTGGCGATGAAGCAACGTTGCGGGAATCGACGCTCACCCACGGTTCGGGACAATTCTGAATGTGCGGATAATATCCCGCGGGTTTTGGACAATAGAACCAGACCTGGGTTGCCGGCGCCGTCGGTACATTGGGCACTGCGGCTACTGCTGCAGCTGGCTGTTGAATATAAACCGGCGGTTCGCGTTCGATAACGATCGTTCTGGGCTGGTAGTAAAATGGGTCGTAGCCATAGCCGATGCGAGGTCCCCACAGAAATGGGCTCCCTCCGTAATATCCGCGATGTCCGTAATTGTAACGGTGACCATAACTATGTCCGTAGCTATGCCTTCCGTTCCGGTGACTGGAACTATGACCATAATTGTGGCCGTAACTATGACCATAACCGCGATCATGTCCACCGCGCGCCGCCGCATTGCTGGTTAAGCCGATAAGCGCGAATCCCAAAATAATAACGGTAATAAGCTTTTTCATTTCTTAAGGTCCACCTATTTAACATCGCCCTAACGGCTTTTTGGAACAGCCCGGACGCTTAAACGCAAGCGCACTTCCACTTTAGCGAACCGTATGTAACTAAGAGTAACTAGATTGTAAATAGTGGCAATAGTTCCGGGAAGAATCAGGAAATCGACTCCGGTGATTCAACACTGCCTTTCGTAATCACCCGACGG
>JBLFWZ010000033.1:0-26053 GCA_047611905.1 Gammaproteobacteria bacterium
GCGCACGAGAACGGGATCTCCGTTGGACAAATCTATGACGGTCGTCGGATCGGCCCCACAACTCCCCGCGTCTAAGAACAAATCGACCCTACGGCCGAGACATACATCGAGTTCATCCACATCCGATAAAATATCATCATCGCTTCCATCGCGCGCGGTAGCGCTCAGCATGGGGGAATCTAACAAATCGAGGAGCGCCTGAGCCGTTGGATTGTCCGGAATGCGCAGGCCTATCGTTTTTCGTTTCGGATCTTGTAAGCGGCGCGGTAGTTCTCGGGTTGCTTGCAAGATAAATGTGTATGGCCCTGGTGTCAGTGATTTGATCAGCCGGTAGCTAGCTTTATCAACCCGCGCAAATGTCGACAGCTCCGATAAATCCCGACAAACCAATGTCAGAAATTGATGCTTGTTCATCTTGCGAATTTCGCGGATACGAGCGCTCGCGGTTTGCGATTCCATTGCACATCCGAGCCCGTAAAATGAGTCTGTCGGATAGATCACGACGCCGTCGCGGCGAAGTTTCTCGCCAGCCATAGCGATGTAGCGCGGCTGGGGGTGGGTAGGATGAATTGTTAGTCTCATGGTATTCGTTCGGCGTTTGGCGAGCAAAGTTCCGTTGAGCGTTCGCGCGCGGACCAAGGGGCCTCGGAAACTCCGCTATACGAGCGAAAACGGCGTCTCGATGGATCAAGCGCGGAGACTACCGGAAGGTCCCGATTTGCGCCAGCCTCTAAGACACCTTCAAACGCAGCTCTGTTCGCAATTCGAGGACCGGCCAGATCAGAGCCGCGTAACTTGCGAATGCAATACAATCACGGCCGCCCTGTACTTGCTGGTCTGCACGTGGTTCCGGTACGCTAGGACAGGCAACAGAATTAATTCACCGCCGACGCGTTAGCTTCTGAGAAGGCGTACCACACGTTCGGTTTTTAGCCATGTCAAACTAGGTCTAGCGGTATGCTGTACGCGATAATTTGGGAAGATGTAGAAGACAGTCTTGCATTGCGCAAGGCCGCGCGTCCTATGCATCTGGAAAGGATGAACGAACTGATCGCGGCCGGACGATTAATCATCGGCGGGCCATTTCCGGCCATAGATGCCGAAGACCCAGGACCTGCCGGCTTTACCGGCAGCGTGATTATTGCTGAGTTTGCGTCGTTAGCCGATGCCGAGCAGTGGATAAACGACGATCCGTATGCCAAATCCGGAATCTTTCGCAAGCTCACCGTGAAGCCATTCGTGCAAGTTGTGCCATGAGCCCGGAGAATCTCGGCGCTGTGCGCATCGAAAAAATCCGCTCGGCGTTAGAGTCGGCGCTTTCGATTGAGCTGTTGGAAATTTCTGACGAAAGCCACCACCATGCGGGACATGCAGGCGCCCGCACCGGCCTAGGCCATTTCCACGTAATAATTGCCGCCTCAGAATTCGCTGATCAACCGCTTGTAAGGCGGCATCGGTTGGTCTACGACGCCGTCGGTAGCCTCATGCAATCGGACATTCATGCGCTCTCAATAGAAGCTTTCGCCCCCGGCGAGCGGTCAACATAGCCGCCCCGACAACAGATAATGGCACAGCTAAAATCGGCCAAAAATATTTGGCAATCCATCGATGGGCAGTCGTCGCTTTACCGCGGCGACCAATTGTCGCTAATGCAGAGTTTGCCGGACGAGTCATTCGACTGCATCTGGACAGATCCACCCTACTTCCTGTCAAACAACGGCACAACTTGCGTAAGCGGGCGCCGAACCACGGTCAATAAAGGCAAATGGGACACTAGCGGCGGACTTGCCAGCGATCACGCGTTCAACGTCGCGTGGTTGGAACAGTGCTACCGGTTATTAACGCCGGCGGGCACGATATGGGTGAGCGGTACCCAGCACGTTTATTTCAGCGTTGGAATGGCACTGCAAGAAATCGGTTACCGATTGCTCAACGACATCGTCTGGGAAAAACCCAATCCGCCGCCGAATTTGGGCTGCCGATGTTTTACACATGCAACTGAAATGCTGCTGTGGGCGACGAAAGCGGTGAAGGGAAGCTCCACACGCTACACGTTTAATTATAAGGACATGAAAAAACGCAACGGTGATAAACAAATGAAGAACGTCTGGCGATTCACCGCACCAGGCAGCGACGAGAAGAAGCACGGTAAGCATCCCACACAAAAACCGGTAGCCTTGGTTGAGCAATGCCTAAGTGCGAGTACTAATCCCGGTGATCTCGTATTCGATCCGTTTGCAGGATCTGGCACGACCGGAGTCGCTTCGCTAAATTTGGATCGACGTTTCGTCGGCTGCGAATTAGACACCGCATTCGCGCGGCTCGCGCGCAAACGATTACTCGCTGCCGATAGTGAACGAATTTCTACGCAAAAGTGAACAGCGCGACACTCGATCTAACCCTGGAATTGTTGGGCAGACGCTCCGTCACCCCAGACGATGCAGGTTGCTTGGACGTGATCGCTGCGCGGCTAGTTGCATGTGGCTTTAGAACCGAGTTCTTAAACTTCGGTGACGTGACGAATCTGTGGGCGACACATGGTGACGGTTTACCGGTTTTCACATTTGCGGGACATACCGATGTTGTTCCCACGGGCGATCTCAAACTATGGTCCTGCGATCCATTTAAACCAGAAATACGTGACGGCTACCTATTCGGACGAGGCGCCGCCGATATGAAAGGTAGCTTGGCTGCGATGGTTACTGCCATCGAAAATTTCCTGGCAGATGACCATTCTCATGTCGGTACGATCAGCTTACTGCTGACTTCCGATGAAGAGGGCATTGCGACCGACGGAACCGTCAAAGTCATCGAGTCGCTGCAAGATCGTGGGCAACAAATTACATGGTGTGTGGTTGGCGAACCAAGCAGCGACCTTACCCTTGGTGACTGCATTCGAAACGGTCGCCGCGGTTCTTTAAACGGCAGCCTAACGATTCGCGGGATCCAAGGGCACGTTGCTTATCCAGACCGTGCGGCGAATCCGATCCATTTGATAGCCCCTGCCTTGAGTGAATTGTGCGCGAATCATTGGGATGACGGCAATGAATTTTATCCGCCGACTTCATTCCAAGTATCGAATATCGCTTCTGGTACAGGCGCCGAAAATGTCATCCCTGGTACGTTAGAAGCGCGCTTCAATTTTCGTTTTTGTACCGAAAGTACAGTCGCTAGTTTGCAGCAACGAGTGAATGAAATCCTAGAGTTCCATCGCTTGGACTATTCGATCGATTGGCATCTGTCGGGTGATGCATTCTTAACGAGCGGCGGGAGCTTACTAGAAAGTGTTCGAGAATCGATTCGAGAACATCTCGGCATCGAAACTTGTGCATCGACCGGCGGCGGGACATCGGACGGGCGTTTTATCGCACGCACAGGCGCTGAGATAGTTGAGCTCGGACCTGTCAACGCGACCATCCACAAGATCGACGAATGCGTCTCGGTGGCAGAACTAGATATGCTGTCGGTTACGTATCAATCAGTGTTATCGCGACTCATGCGCGAATAACTGACTTCACCGCGCAGTTTCTCAACCGCGCGGTGAAGTTGAAGAACGCTACGATTCTCGCCTATGCCGAATTCGCAGTACCAAACTGCTCTTCTTCAGTAGAACCTGTCAGCGCGGTCACCGACGAAGCGCCGCCTTGGATAACCGTGGTTACGTCGTCAAAGTAGCCAGCACCGACCTCTTGTTGGTGGCTAGCGAATGTATACCCTCGGCTGGCGGCCGCGAACTCACGCTCTTGCACCATTTCCACGTAGGCCGTCATGCCATTACGAACGTATTCGTGGGCCAGATCGAACATGTTGTACCACATGTTATGAATTCCGGCGAGCGTGATAAATTGGTATTTGTAACCCATTGCACCGAGCTCGCTTTGGAACTTAGCGATCGTAGGATCGTCAAGATTCTTCTTCCAATTGAAAGACGGCGAGCAATTGTATGCCAGCAGTTGATCAGGAAATTTTGCATGGATCGCGTCGGCGAAGGTTTTTGCTTCAGCAAGATCCGGAACCGCAGTCTCGCACCACAATAAGTCTGCATAGGGGGCGTAGGCCAATCCGCGTGCAATCGCTTGATCGATACCTGGGCGCGTCATATAGAATCCTTCTGGAGTGCGCTCGCCGGTAATGAAATCTGCATCGCGTGGGTCAATATCTGAAGTCAATAGCGCGGCAGCGTTTGCGTCAGTGCGGGCCAAAACGATTGTCGGCACTCCCATTGAGTCAGCTGCGAGTCGCGCGGCGACGAGTTTTTGCACGGCTTCTTGAGTCGGCACCAATACTTTGCCGCCCATGTGCCCGCATTTCTTTGCCGACGCTAATTGATCTTCGAAGTGGACACCCGAAGCGCCCGCTTCAATCATGGCCTTCATCAATTCGAATGCATTTAGAACGCCACCAAATCCCGCTTCGGCATCGGCTATGATCGGAGCAAAATAATCGATATCTCCACCACCTTTCGACCATTGGATCTGATCAGAGCGCTGAAATGCGTTGTTAATTCTGCGTACCATCGTGGGAACGGAATCGACCGCATACAGCGATTGGTCCGGGTACATCGTCTCACTTGTATTACCATCGGCGGCGACTTGCCAACCAGATAGATAAATTGCCTTCACGCCAGCCTTAACTTGCTGAACCGCCTGACCGCCAGTTAGCGCCCCTAGAGTCGGGACAAAAGCCTCCTCATTTACAAGCTTCCAGAGTTTTTCGGAACCTCGGCGCGCCAAGGTATGGTCTACTTGAACGCTACCGCGTAATCGCACGACATCTTCCGCCGTGTAGTCCCGCTGGACACCCTTCCAACGCGAGTTCGTCCGCCAATCCGCTTTAAGGTCTTCAACCTGCTGTTGAAACGACATAACCATCGTAAATACTCCAAGCCAATCAAATGTTTTGCGCGCGCCGCCGTTGTCGAACTGAAACGGTTGTTCTGCAACGTTGCCCTATCTGAAATCCCAATGGACTACTCTCAACCTAGATAGTGAGTTCCGGCGCAATCCGGGGCCGCAAGCTACGCTGCACCGCACAACTTGTCAATGCCAGTCCCGCCAATGAATTGCCCCTTTGATGGTGGGCCTACCGAGATCAAAATATAGGCTGTGGAGCGCTAGGCCGGCACTGCCGCCGGAGCCTGCTAGGGATCCTTTGAAAAAACAGTGCCCTTGAATTTCGCCTCAACGACCCACATTTATCTGGCTGAAGGAAATGTAAAAATTGGAAAACACTATTCCAAGCCTTTCCGACTAGCCGATTTATGGCTTTTGGAGAATCCGCCGCCGGGTCGTATAATTTCCTGCCGGGTAAAGAGTTCCACCTAAGAATGTTCGTATTCACATAAAGATGGCAGACAACAACGATACAAATGACGACGAATCGGGAGTTGCTCTTGAAGTTGCGAAACCGAAAGTCAAGAAACCACCACTATATATAGTGATTATGCTGAACGACGACTACACTCCGATGGAATTCGTTGTTCACGTGTTGGAACAGTTTTTTACCGTCGATCGGCCCACTGCAACACGAATTATGCTAGAAGTGCACACTCGAGGAAGGGGCATTTGCGGCTCGTTCACCCATGAGATCGCCGAGACAAAGGTGTCACAAGTCAACCAGTACGCACGGGAGAATCAACACCCGTTACTATGTACACTGGAATTGGAATAAATCGAAATGTCGTTCCAGAAACTATTTAGCTTTAGGAATTCATAGTGCTGAGTAAAGAACTCGAAGTAACCCTGAATCTTGCTTTCAAAGATGCTCGCGAGAAACGTCATGAATTCATGACCGTCGAGCACCTTCTGCTGGCTCTACTCGATAACCCAACCGCCGTGAAGGTGCTTCGCGCCTGCGGCGCAGATCAGAGCCAATTACGGCGCCAGCTCGAAGATTTCATTAATGAGAGCTCGCCCCTATTGCCCTTGGACGAGGACCGCGACACGCAGCCAACACTCGGATTTCAGAGGGTGTTGCAAAGAGCCGTCTTCCACGTTCAGTCTTCCGGCAAGAAGGAAGTCACCGGCGCGAATGTTCTCGTCGCAATTTTTGGCGAACGCGAATCCCAAGCAGTCTATTTGCTCAATCAACAAAACATCGCACGTTTGGATGTCGTCAATTGCATCTCGCACGGAATATCCAAAGTGTCCGACGACGATGACGAAGCTGCGGAAAATCCTGCCGCTGCGGCCGACGCAGAAGGTGAATCTGCTGAAGGCGGCAAAAGTCCCTTGGAAGCATACGCTACGAATTTGAATGAACAAGCCAAAAAAGGAAAAATCGATCCCCTTATCGGTCGTCAGCACGAAATCGAGCGAACGATCCAAATTTTGTGCCGCCGACGGAAGAACAATCCCTTGTTTGTCGGAGAAGCCGGCGTCGGAAAAACGGCGATTGCCGAAGGCTTGGCGAAGAAAATTGTGGACCACGATATTCCTGAGGTCTTGGAAGACGCAACCATATACTCGCTCGATCTCGGCGCGCTACTCGCGGGCACGAAATATCGCGGCGACTTCGAGAAACGGTTGAAGAACGTTCTAGCCCAATTAGATAAAGAACCCGGCGCTGTCCTATTTATAGACGAAATCCACACCATCATTGGGGCCGGCGCCGCATCTGGCGGCGTAATGGACGCATCAAATCTAATTAAACCGGTGTTGGCTTCCGGCGATTTGAAATGCATTGGTTCGACAACCTACCAAGAATACCGAGGAATATTTGAGAAGGATCGTGCGTTATCTCGGAGGTTTCAAAAAATCGACGTGAATGAGCCATCCATAGAGGAAACGATCAAAATACTGCAGGGCCTCAAATCCCGCTTCGAAGAACATCACGATGTGAAGTACACGAACCAGGCGCTGCGAGCATCAGTCGAACTGACGGACCGCTATATCAACGACCGGCACTTCCCGGATAAGGCTATCGATATCATCGACGAGGCCGGAGCACGTCAGCAATTGCTGTCCCCATCTAAGCGCAAAAAAACCATCGGGGTGGGCGATATCGAAGAGATCGTGGCAAAGATCGCGCGGATTCCGCCGAAAGCAGTTTCCACCTCCGACCGTGACTCGCTGCAGAAGTTGGATCGCAATCTTAAGATGGTGGTGTTTGGTCAAGATCAAGCAATCGACAGTCTAGCCTCGGCAATCAAGATGTCCCGTTCAGGGTTGGGCAACACTGAAAAACCGATCGGATCGTTCCTGTTTGCGGGCCCGACCGGTGTCGGTAAAACCGAGGTAACGAGGCAGCTCGCTCAAGTAATGGGCATCGAACTGATCCGTCTTGATATGTCTGAGTACATGGAGCGCCATACCGTTTCACGCTTAATTGGTGCGCCGCCCGGATACGTTGGATTCGACACGGGCGGATTGCTAACTGAAGCAGTAATGAAACAACCGCACGCGGTGCTATTGCTGGACGAGATGGAAAAAGCTCATCCAGATGTATTCAATATACTGCTTCAAGTAATGGACCACGGCACGCTCACTGATACGAATGGTCGCAAAACAGATTTTCGTAACGTCATTATCGTAATGACAACGAACGCCGGAGCTGAGCGCATTAGTCGCTCATCAATAGGCTTTACGATGCAAGACCACACTAGCGATGCCATGGAAGAAATTAAGCGCATGTTTAGTCCGGAATTCCGCAATCGACTTGACGCGATTATCCAATTCAACCCGCTAGATCCTGAAACCATCGGTCACGTTGTAGACAAATTCCTGATCGAATTGGAAGCGCAGCTAGACACTAAAAAAGTCACTATGGATGTCGATTCAGAAGCGAAAGTCTGGTTGGCGGAGCACGGCCACGATCCGATCATGGGCGCGCGACCGATGGCACGCTTAATCCAAGACAAGATTAAGAAACCGCTCGCAGAACAAATATTGTTCGGCGATCTTCAAGGTGGCGGCCATATTTTTGTCACGGTTCGCGACGGCGAACTCGTTGTAGAAAGCGACCAGAAAGAGCTAGAAAAAGCCGACGTCGTATAAATTGATACCGACACGGGTGGCGGCAGCCGAGGACCTATCAACTGGGTCCCGCCGGTTGCCGAAAAAGGAATTAGTGCAGCAACCTCAAAACCGTTTCCGTAGCACTAAGGAATTTCGCTGGAAGTTGTACATGGTTTGCCGTTCAATAGGCAATTCCTGTATTTGGGCGCGCACAAACCCGTTCTGCTGAAACCAATGACTCGCGTGCGTCGTGAGCACAAAAACCTCTTCGAGAGCAGCGTCACGCGCACGGCGTTCTAGCGCCTGAAGCACGATATTGCCGAACCCGTCGCGTCGATAATCTGGATGCACCGCAATACAAGCCAATTCGCCAATCGCATTTGCAAACGGATATAAAGCGCCACACGCGATTACGGTGTCCTCTCGTACGAGAACGGAAAAATGGCCGATCTCTATTTCCAACTTCTCTCGGGATCGCTTGACGAGTAAGCCTTCTTGTTCCAACGGCTCGATTAGAGCCAAGACACCACCAACGTCTTCGATTGTCGCGATCCGAAATTGCTCGAACGGCGTATCGCTAACCAAAGTTCCAACACCGTCGCGAGTAAATAATTCCGCTAGCAGTACACCATCAACGGATTGATCTACTAGATGCACTCGATGGACGCCGAACTGGCAAGCGCGGATCGCGCACTCTAAAAACCGGCCTCCGGTTGCGTTGGCCGCGACAAACTCGCGCGCGTTGCGCGCAGTTAGTTCACGCACAACAACATTGTCCCGATCAACTAAACCTGGTGACTCCATCATAAGAATCATTTTCGCAGCGCTCAGCTCGCATGCTACTGCAGTCGCTAGATCGAGAGAATTTAAATTAAATACCTCGCCGGTTGGAGAGTAGCCGAGCGGCGATATCAAAACTATCTCGCCGTCGTTAAGTCGCCGCTCGATTGCTGCGCGGTCAATTCGCCGAACGATTCCAGTAAAATCCAGATCGACGCCATCTACGACACCCGCAGGTCGAGCAATAATAAAGTTCCCGCCGGCGACGGTAAGTGCATTTCCGCGACTAGGCACATCGAGTGCAGCTTGTGAAAGACGCGCCTCCAATTCTATTCGAACTGCAGACACCGCATCTTTCACGTGCCGTAGCGCGTCAATTCGAGTAAGCCTCAAATTACCGACGAATTCTTGCTTTATATTTGAATCACGCAATCGAGAATTTATTTGATCCCTCGCTCCATGAACAACGACGAGTTTAATGCCTAGCCCACGCAACAAAATCAAATCTTGTGCGAGCCCATCGAGAACCGTACGGTTTATTTGTTCATCGCCGAAATAGACGACAAAGGTTTCGCCACGGTGCGATCGAATATACGGAGATGCCTCGCGCATCGATGCAACGGTAGAAGTACGCATATTCGGAGGTTCTTCAGTCATAGCAATAGGTCGCGAAGAATCGTTGTCCCATGAGGCGTTCGAAGACTGGACGTTACGACGCGCGTTGCGCCTAAGAGCGGCTTCGCGTGGTATGAATTAGCTGTCCAAAAGTGGCTTTAGCACTACATGATCTTCTTGTAGTCATTGTAATATTTTAATACTCGACGCACGTAAGTCTGGGTTTCTTCATACGGCGGGATCTTATGCCCATACTTAATAACGGCATTTTCGCCAGCGTTATACGCTGCTAGGGCCAGAACCAAATTATTATCGAACATCCCCAGCAGGTCTTTCAGGTAGCGAGTACCGGCCAAAACGTTCGCACGCGGATCGCGCCGATTGTTAACACCGTAACGCGCGGCCGTTGCCGGCATTAACTGCATTAATCCGACGGCGCCGGCTGGCGAAACAGCGCCCGAGTCGTAAGCCGACTCAGCGGTGATAACGGCATGGATTAGCGCACTTGGCAGTTGGTGCCGCTTCGCGACAATAGCGATAGTTGGCGTATGCAGGGATCTATTTTTATCCAAATTTCCATAGCGGATGCCGGCCTCCGCCCAACCCTTCCAGGTTTTTACCAGACGCTTATAACCACCATGTACCGGTTCATCGGTGAGATGCACACGACCGTACTTATCAACATATTTATAGATATCGGCGCCGGCGACCAAGGGTAAGGCAATCAGTATTCCGACTCCCAATAGCCGTTTAATTCGGGCGATATTCAACGAAGTTCTCCAGTTACGGGTTTAAACTAATGTAAGTTCTACTTAGCATCCCTAAATATATGATAAATATTGAATAAATACCAGAATAATTCCGGAATATATTGCTGCAAACACGTCATCAAGCATTATTCCAAACCCGCCGGTGATGCGTCTATCGAGAAAATTTATCGGCCATGGTTTGAAAATATCGAAGATTCTGAACAATACGAAGGCCAGTACGCAGCCGATGATGCTCGGGGAAATAACGCTCAGTGTCAGCAACATCCCAACAATCTCGTCCCAGACTATCGCTGGGTGATCGTGCTCCCCAAGGATCGCCGCGGTCCGCTGGCATAGCGCAACGCCAATGCCAAACAGGGCAATTGTGATCGCAATGTAGGTTAAATTATCTAGCGCCATCATTGGCCAATAGACGAGTAGCCCGACCAGTGATCCTGCGGTCCCGGGGGCTTTCGGAAATAACCCCGAACCGCCTCCAAGCGCTAGAAAGTGGCCTGGATCGCGCAGCATCGTCAGCTTCGGTGTAGTCATCGGATTATTAGGTCCTGCTAATTTTTTACTTCGACAGATGCTGGCGCCGCGAAACCGGAATAGCGCGCGAGTTGGGCCGCGCTCAGGATTTGATCCACTCGGCGACCGCTGATAACCCAGGTCGGATAATTTTGAATGTTTTGCGCTACGCATGCGGTTGCGCGCGGACCTTGCTGACCATTAGGCGAACACTCAACGTAGGGCAGTCTCGACGCCGATGAGCCAAATACGAGTTTCTGTTCCTGACAATGCGAGCACCAGTAGGCGCCGTAGAATTTCGCCTCCGACTTTGTGAGGTGTTCCGCGAGTCCTCGCAGGTAGGGATCTTCGGGACCCGCGCTTGGGCTGAAAACCCCGGCGTAGTTCAGATGCATGAATATGACAAGTAGTCCCGCCATTACACTACTGCCCAGACGCCACGTTCCGACTTCAAACTGCGCGGCGCGGCGCCAATTAAGCACGAAGATTGAAAAAATAATTCCGAGTGAAACCAGGCAATAGGCGCACATTGCCTGGATAACCCAAAGCGAAACGGCATTTAGATAAAGGCTAACCGCCAAGCCAATCGTGACAAAAAAACCGATTAATCGAGAACGGGTTATATTCGATTTCGCGAACAAGGCGACCGCCGTTATGGCTAAATACACACCCCACCCCCACAGGGCGATAGGTAAGCCGAGAAACATCGACCAACGGCTGCTTTGCACGACATCGCAACTCGACCCGCTCCCGCAGTAAGGCAAATTTGCACGAGTCGAAGAATAAAACAGTAATCCGCTCGTTAGTACCAATCCGACGGCGCCAAAGAAGGCGGTTAGGAAATCCCTCGACCGAGGAGAACTTGCGCCTGATTGACCAGCCAGTTTCCGTCCCTTCGATTTTTTTGTCACCAACACAGACCTCCGTCTATCGTGCAATAAAATTAGTAAGCTAAATTCTGACGCTCCAATCTATCACGATTAGGGATACCAATATTGAGGTACATGCGCGACCATTGGACGATCAAGCAATCCATAAATTATCTAAAACATACTGATGTCGGAGAATCGAATGGCGCATAGTTTGGCTCAAATCGCGGAACAGTTTTCGATGAACTATGAAGGTAATGGAGAACTCGAAATTGCCGGACTATGTGGCCTATCGGATAATTTTAAAAACCACCTTTCGTTCGTCGCGGACCGTCGGCTTTTAGGCGCCGCTGCGAGTTCCGAAATTCCAGCATTCATTACCTTTTTGGATTGTCCGGTTGACGGTAAGGTCAATTTGTTTCACGAAAACCCGGATTACGCGATGGCAATGATTGCCAATATTTATCTTCAAACCGCGTCTTCTACGGCGCAGCGAATCGATCGCAGCGCAGTGGTCGCCGACTCTGCGAGCATCGCTAGTAGCGCGACGATTGGCGCTAATGTCGTTGTTGGGGCTAACACGGTCATCGGCGAGCGTACGAAAATACTGCCTGGGTCGATATTGTTGGATGAGGTGGTTATTGGGGATGATTGCGTGATCTACCCAAACTGCGTATTGCGGGAACGGACGGTGCTGCATAACCGGATCGTGCTGCAGCCCGGAGTTGTGATCGGCGGAGACGGATTCGGTTACATCCGTTACGGGGAAGGACAAGTAAAGATCCCTCAACTAGGTAATGTGGTCATTGAATCTGACGTAGAAGTCGGCGCAAATTCGACGATCGACCGTGCGCGATTTTCCTCAACACGAATTGGACGCTGGACCAAGATAGATAACGGAGTTGTCATAGCACACAATGTTCAGATCGGTGAACGCTGCATCCTAGTTGCCCAATCCGGAGTCGCCGGTAGCTCACGACTTGGAAATGATGTTGTGCTCGCCGGGCAAGTCGGGCTTGTGGGCCACATTCATATCGGAGACAACGTCACATTACTCGGTCAATCAATGGCCACGAAAGACATTCGGGAACCTGGCGTTTGGGCCGGTAGCCCTGCCCGTCCTGCGAAAATTTGGAAGCGCGCGATAGCAAAATTATACAGCCGTGCCATGCGCGACTAGCTTGGTCGACGGGCAGTAAAAATCTGTCGTTAGGCCAGCTTTCTAACTTGAAAAAGCGCCTTTGCCTCGTGGGTTTGACTTGCAGTATTTAGGGTCGAATAATGTTGATTTAGATAGATTAGCCGACGTCTTTTTCATTGCGAATTCCTCGCATCGACGTATGATTTGAGCTCGCCACGAGCGTATTCAGAAATATCCTCGCCACATTAATCGACCCTTCAACGGCACTAGTACGCCAAAGGCCTCTGGCCCTCGTACGGCGATGAGGGTCATTCGAGGCCGTGCAGCAATGAGTAAAATCGCCGACCTGGCATACCAAGGAATACGACAACGAATTGTTCGCGGCGACTACGCAGCCGGGACTCACCTTAAAGAAGAAGTCGTTGCTGACGAAATCGGCGCTAGCCGTACCCCAGTTAGGGAAGCATTACGGCGACTCAATTCGGAAAACCTCGTCGAATTCGTACCCAATCGCGGCGCCTATGTGGCATCGTGGTCATTAGAAGACGTTGAAGAAATTTACACCTTAAGGTCTCTACTCGAAGGCCAAGCTGCGTTTCGCGCGGCGACTCGTATAACGGATAGCGACATAAAAAAACTGGTCGCGTCCGCCGATCGGATGGACGAATTACTCAACTACCACGATGTGCGTAATACGGCTGCAATTCTCGAAGCTAATTCAGTTTTTCACCATACGATATTGGTCGCTTCACATAGTGAACGCCTTTCAAAAATCCTCGCCTGGGTAGTCGAAGTTCCAGTCATTCTTTGCACCTTCGAAAAATATTCCGATAACGACATTGAGCGGGCCAATCATCATCACCGCGAATTGATTGATGCTTTACAGGCCGGGGATCCTCATTGGGCACAGAAAGTGATGGAAGCGCACCTGTCCGCCTCGCAACGTGTACTGATATTCAATCGACAAAGTCGATCAAATTAGGCCACTGGTTGAGATGCAACTGACGCAGGGAATACCCCTGCACGACTCACCATCGCTGGCATAGTCGACCCTAGTGGCTTCTCCAACCACTTTGCCGTTTCGATGATTTTGTCTATCGATATGCCCGTTTCCATACCCATACGTCCGAGCATGTAGAGAACATCTTCAGTCGCCACATTTCCGGTTGCACCTGGCGCGAACGGACAACCGCCGAGCCCACCGCAACTTGCATCGATTATCCGAACGCCGCTTTGGATTGCGGCGTACGCGTTCGCGACACCGGTGTTGCGCGTATTGTGAAAATGCGCACGCAGTGGCGTCTTACCAACGACCGGCATTACCAAATCTAGTAGACGGCTCACATCTGTCGGTGCGGCCACTCCGATGGTATCAGCGAGCGCAATTTCGTCGACGCCGAGATCGGCGAATCGTCGTGCCATGTCGGCCACGCGCGCAGGATCAATTTCTCCTTCGAACGGACAACCGAAACTTGCACCGATCGTCACTCCAAAAAACAAACCGCGCGCTTGAGACTCGCGAATTATGTCTTCCATCATTTTATCCATTTCCGCGATACTCGCGCCTTGATTGCGCTGGCAGAATGTTTCGCTCGCGACCGTCGTACAGTTGATCTGATCGATACCAGAATCGACAGCGCGCTCGAATCCACGACGATTTAAAACGAGACCGATATACTTGACGTCATCGTTGTTTGGTAAACGCTTCACCAGCGTATCGATATCGGCCATTTGGGGAACGCGCTTAGGATTGACAAAACTCGCGACCTCGATACGTCGAACGCCAGCGTCGATTAGTCTCGTAATAAACTCTAATTTAGTGGTCGTCTCTAGAATCGTCGACTGACTCTGAATGCCATCACGCGGGCCTACGTCTACTATCTCAACGAAATTAGTCATATCGTTTTTACGATCCCGTTATCTGCTTAATTCGAAATATTAAGCCCGGCGCTTGTCGGACACCGAGCAAGAAGATTATCCGACCGAATCAGCCAAACAACCAGCTGTCCGGATCATTTATCGGCTCTTGCTTGGTTGCGGCGTTTAATCCTTTGACGCAACGGATGATCAGCCAAATCGCGAGAACAGGGATTAAAAAAAGCCCGATCAAGACAAAGCTCAATATGAACGTGATAACACCGAATAAAAAACCTATCCACCACGTACGGATTTGAAATTTGTAATGAGTTTGCAGCCACTCCGGCGCTTCCGCTTGGGAGATATAGGCTAGAACCAGGCCGATCAACGGCGTAATTCCGAGCACGAACCCGGCTAAATACAGAACATAAATAATGATGGCATTGCGGCTAACATTTGCTGGTTCGCTTACTTCGTTCACCTAGGCCTCCTCATGGTATTGGCGCTTTTCGAAAAACTGAATCCATTTCTGGGCTTGCTCCATCGTGCTCTTGTCGAACGCTGCTTGGCGCAAACCAATCCGAACGGCAGATCGCCGAATACGGTTACTCGGAAACGTGAAAGTGGATGGATCCGTGTTTCGTTGCAAAGAGGCAATTACCTCGCGTTTTTGCTCGACGTATTGCGCAGAACCCCACTTATCCAGTAGCGACTGAAAAGCTAAATGTCGGTTGTGTTGGTATCCGTACGAACCATCGCTGTTAGCAGTTAATGGGCTCGGCGGGTATAAATTCAGACACGGCAGATAATTATTAACAATAGGGATTTTCGCGTCATGCGTGCGACCTGCGCGAAGCAACTTCGGCAGTACATGCGTATGCGGCCCGTCTGGGGTCTGATGCCGATCGATAGTCTGATACACCTCAATCCGACCGAGGCTAGAGCTAACAACTCGATGGGGGCTTGCCTCGATAATCAAGTTCATGATCTTCGAATCGCGACCTAGCAATGGGCTTCCGCAGACCTTACGTAGGGCGGCGATCACAGCCGGCTCATTCGATCGAACACAGAAGTCGGTATTTGCAAGGGCTAGTCCCATATCGAACAATAGGTGTCCGGCTTCTTGTTCGCGAATCGCATTCTGATCGGGGCCGAGTTCGGTTATCACCGTGCGCTCGGCACCACGCGCCGAGCAGTCCGGTAGGCACAACGCGACACCGTGCAACCATCGTTTGCAGTGCGTACTTAGCATTTCATAGGCCAGTACTTTCGCATCCCGGTGTAAGCGAGTTCTTATCCCCCCCCGCGTTGTAACACGCGTTAAGGGGTCTGCGTTTGATGCCAGGCGCTCCGTTGGGGTCCGGAAAAACTCCGCCACAGCACCAAAGGCTCCGATACTGAAACTACTGTCGGTATCTTCAAGATACGTCTGCAATAGCTCCGATAAATCAGTTTGAGTACGCGTCGTAACCATGGACTCTTATTGAAACTCCGCGTCCAGTGAATTGCGCCTCAGAAGTTTTCGTCGACGTCGCCGGCGTCTTCCGAGGAACTCGACGTACGGCAACCAAGCGCCGCGATTCTCTCAGCCATTTCGTGGTTTACGTCGCGCAACTGTGTATGCGCAAGCGCAGCGCTGAGCTGCGCACTCGCACGCGCAGCCGATTCGATGTCATCGATATAATCTGTCGCATAGTAGTTGATGAAATCCTCCAACGGCCCGACACCGATATCTTCCAGGAGGTCGGCGCTTTCGGCCACTTCTACGAGCTCCACGAGCACCTCCCATGCACCCTTCGCGTCTTTTCGACATAGCTCGTCGAGTTTGTCCCATGCCCACCAATTTTTCTGGAAATTGACCCAGGCTTCGGCAATTTTTTTACTCTCAGTCCCGTCCATTACGCACTCTAATTGTTCTCTTCGATGAGCCGCCGCACAGATTAATCGGAGCGACAAAAACACGATTTATCGTGTGCAGAATTTAGCCGGCCGCTACGCTAATAGCCCTGCCGACATGAACAAACAAGATTATGCCGAAAAACTATCGCCACCGATATCGGCTTCGACCACTGATTCGAATAGTTCGGTTAAACTAGTGCGCTCATACGGGAGGGTCTAATTTTGCGTGCACTAATTTGTCGTCAATGGGGAGAACTCGACCAACTAGAAGTTGGCAGCGTTGCCGCCCCTGTTCCATCCGAAACACAGATTCTAATTAGCTGCGAAGCAACGGCAGTAAATTACGCCGATGCCATTATGGTTAGTGGGAAATACCAGACCAAACCCCCACTGCCCTTCTCACCGGGTCTCGAAACTGCAGGAACCGTTCTAGCTTGTGGTTCGCAAATTACGCGATTTAGCCCGGGTGATCGCGTGATGTCGCTGCTGCATTTTGGTGGTCTCGCCGAACAGGCAGTGGCCGAAGAGTCCGACAGTTGGAAAATTCCACAATCCATGGACATCATCGATGCGGGCGCGTTTCCAATCGCTTATCTCTCCTCCGACGTTGCCTTGCGTTGGCAAGGTCGGCTTGAACGCGATGAAACTCTGATCGTGCTTGGTGCGGCCGGTGGAGTTGGGCTTACGGCGGTCGAAATAGGCAAAGCCATGGGCGCGCGAGTTATCGCCTGCGCCAGTACGCCGGAAAAATTGGCAATTGCAGGCGAGCACGGCGCCGACGAGTTGATTAATTACAGCAATGAAGATCTCAAGGCGCGAATTCTCGAACTGACTGACGAGCGCGGTGCGGACGTTTGTTTCGATCCCATTGGTGGACAACTATTCGATGCCGCGCTTTCGTCGCTTGGCTGGGGCGGGCGCTACGTCCATGTCGGTTTTGTTGGCGGCGTGCCCAATATTCCTGCCAATCGGCTGCTCGTTAAGAATCGCGCGGCACTCGGGTCTTCGCTCCGCTATTTTCGATGGTATGCACAAGACAAGCTGCAAATCTCAATGGAAACGCTGCTTAAGTGGTACACGGAAGAAAAACTGCGCCCCTTGGTGACGCATCAATTGCCACTCGATCGCGGCGTCGAGGGAATTAAATTACTGACCGAACGTCGCGCTTATGGCCGAATACTCATACTGCCCGGAACCATCAGTTAGGAAACAATACTATGCCTGTATCACTCGAATACCCACGCGCCCACGTTGCGCTAATTACGATCGACAACCTGCCGAAACATAACGCCATGACTCGCGAAATGATGGCGGAACTCGTCAGCATCTGGAACGAACTTGAGACCTCGGACTGCCGCGCAATTGTAATCACCGGCGCTGGAGAAAAAGCATTTAATGCTGGCGCCGATGTCAGCGGTGATTTGAGCGCAAACGAGGAAATGGCGGCCATGATCAACCGCTCGCTGTTAAAGACATCAAGCTATCCGAAACCAATAATTGCCGCCATTAACGGCGTGTGCGCCGGCGGTGGCGTCGAATTAATGCTGTCTAGCGACATCAGGATAGCCGCACCGCATGCGCGATTTGGTTTACCGGAAGTAAAATGGGGCATCTACCCGTTTGGCGGAGCCACTGCCAAGCTCGTTAATCAAATCGGCTATGTTCACGCGATGAAGTTGCTCCTCACCGCCGAGATGATAAATGCCGACGAAGCAATGCGGATCGGATTGATAAACGAGGTGGTCCCAGCAAACGAATTGATCGACCGATCGCTGCACATCGCCGAGTTAATTGCCGCCAATAGCCCGCTCGCGGTACAAGCAGTCAAGCAGCACATTTCCGCCGGCGCGGCGGCCGCGGCTTTGGCTCGTGAAGACGAAGAACAAGCTCATGGTGATCGGGTTCGGGCGAGCGCGGACTTTACCGAAGGCGTGAGCGCCTTTCGCGAAAAACGTGCTCCTAAGTACTAACTCAGCGGGCGCCTGCGCGACATTTAGCCCGGTGCGATTGAAAATTAATCGCACCGGGTATCGTCTAGCCGACGTCTTCGAAGTAATCCCGACCCGGTAGGTAAAACTACCGACTTTTTTATCCAAAAGGGGAACGCAGATGCGCCGCCTGCGCATGATATTACTCGTCGCTTTATGTTGCGGTGTCGGCTTGGGCCTCGTGCAATATTGGAATTATCGGGCACTGCACCCATCGACAGATGACGCGTATGTTCAAGCGCACATAGTCAATATTGCAGCCCGTGTTTCTGGGCCCGTTACTGCTGTCCACGTCGCCGAAAACGAATACGTGAACACTGGCGACCGACTATTCGATATAGACCCTTCGACGTTCGATGCGAGCGTCGCCTCCGCGCAAGCGAACTACGAAATCGCAGCTCAGGCTACTGGTGCGAGTGACGCTGAGGTTGGTGTGGCACTTTCGACGCTCGAAGAGCAGAACGTCGCGTTGGCGAGGGCCGTTCGGAATCTTGAACGCGCCACGTCTCTGGCGGCGTCGAATTTAATTTCAGTATCAGAGTTCGACAACGCGAAGGCGACGCGCGCCGAAGCAACAGCCAGCGTTGCACGCGCGCAGGCCGATCTGCGTCGTGCGCGCAGCAAACTTGGCGTAATAGGAGAAGGGAACGCGAATTTGCGTGCGGCGGCGGCTGCGCTAACAAGCGCAAATCTCGAATTGTCTTTTACGCGCATCGTGGCGCCTGTTTCCGGTTGGGTTTCAAACATATCCTTACGCGAAGGGGCAATGATCATTGCGGAACGTCCGCAGTTTTCGATTGTTGAAGACGAGCAGTGGTGGGTCGAGGCAAACTTTAAGGAAACGGATCTAGGCAACTTGCGTCCGGGATCCCACGCCACCATTACGATTGACATGTACCCTGATCTTCAAATCGACGGAGAAGTTGAAAGTCTCGGTGCCGGGTCGGGAGCGGTTTTCTCGCTACTGCCGCCGGAAAATGCCACGGGAAATTGGGTAAAAGTAACTCAGCGGTTCCCGGTACGCATCCGCATCAATCCACGAAAAGACGATCCGGGCAATCTCAAACCGCTACGAGTTGGTGCGAGCGCCACGGTTACCATTGACGTTCAACCGTGAAGTCATCAGCCGCTGAGCGTCCAAATTGGGGCGTCGTTATTGGCGTCATGCTCACAGCGTTGCTCGAAGTTCTCGATACAACTGTTGTCAACGTAGCCCTACCGCACATGATGGGCAGTTTCGGCGCGACACCCGATCAGATCACATGGATGATTACCTCTTATCTGATTTCGACTGCGATAGTCATGCCGCTCACCGGCAACCTTGTAGGCCGCTTCGGTCGACGTCGAGTGTTAATCACTAGCGTTATCGGATTCATGGCCGCGTCCGCGGCCTGTGGATTTTCATCGAGCCTCACTTCGATGGTGATGTTCCGCTTCATACAAGGCGGGTTTGGGGCAGTGCTCGTACCAATTTCTCAATCGATATTGCTGGATGCATTCCCGCGCCATAAACGCAATCAAGCGATGTCTATTTGGGGATTGGCCATTATGGTGGCTCCCGTTATGGGTCCCGTGCTCGGCGGATGGATAACTGAAAATTGGAGCTGGCCGTGGATATTTTTTATTAATTTGCCGCTCGGAATTATCGCGCTTGTGTTTATCTTCGACGACGTTAAGAATCCGCCAACAGGCGATAACGCTGCAATGGATTGGTGGGGGCTCGCCTTACTCTCAGTCTCGCTAGGCGCGTTTCAGACATTATTGGATCAGGGCCACACGCGTGACTGGTTCGATTCCGCGTTTATCTGGGCCTTGTGTTGGATTGCCGCCAGTGCGTTTCTATTATTTATCGTCAGGGCCTTGGGCCGCGAAAATAACATAATCGATATTCGATTATTCGCCGACCGGAATTTTGCGGTCGGTAATATCCTGATGGCCGGATACGGTATGGCGATGTACTCTACCATCGTCATGTGGCCGCTACTGGCTCAGAGCGTACTCGGCTACCCAGCCGACACCGCCGGCTGGGTTCTAGCACCACGCGGCGTGGTAAGCGCGGTGATGATGATAATTATCGGCGCCTGGATCGCGCCCTTGATCGATACTCGCTGGCTAATCGGAGGCGGCTTGTTGTTGTCAGTATTTGCGAGCTCTATGATGGCGCGCTTGTCACTTGATGTAGACATGCTGGGACTGATCCTGCCGGGTGTTGTATTCGGATTCGCGGTCGCCTGTGTGTTTTCTCAATTGTCATCTTCAACGTTCGAGACAATTCCAACAGAAAAAGGCGCCGAAGCAGCCGGTCTATACAGTGTGATGCGGACGATCGGCGGGTCAATTGGTATTGCGATTACGAGTACCTTGCTGGTGCGGCGCGAACAATTGCATTGGCATCATCTTGGCAGCAACATTAGTGATACGAACCCACGCGTTTACGAATGGCTAGACAAGACCAACGTGGCAATCGATGCGCCAAATGCGGCGGCAAATCTGGGAGCAGTGATGTTCCGGCATGTGCAGATGAATGCTTTTAACGACGTGTTTTGGTTTATCGCGTTAATTTTCGCTGTGTTAACGCCGTTTACGATCTTGCTCCGTAATTCGCGCGCGCACGCGACATGATGTGTTTAGCGTGTTGCTGAGCGTGGTCGCTGTCGAAACTGGAACTCGGTGCGCGACAGCACAAAATCTTCTAGTGGAAGTGATCAGACCCGACGAACGAACGCCGAGTCTGATCCCAAGACACTAGTCAGAAGATACGGCGACCTGAGTTGGCTCCATGCCCCAGCTTTGAACTTGCGGCGATACTTCCCTTCGGAGTAATCGCGTGTCGGCATCAGACAGGCTTTCGTGGCTATTGTGAATTAGCATTAAATACCCTGTCTTCATATCGAATTTCTGCTGCGCGACGGCGCGCGTCGAACGGCTAGGTTGCTCCTGACCCGTCGGCTGAAACTGGCGCCGATCGGCAAATACGTGTCGTGGTAAACAGCAAAAATTAGGCCGGGTCCCGCTTCTACAATCAATCTCGCGAAGCAATGGGGTGCCGGCACCTACTTAATCAAAATAAGCATTCGCGCAGTTTACGCAGCCCAGCACTACGCTCGGCTCGGCATTGCGGCAGTCGCCGTGCCGCGGATAGAGAGCTCTCCGTCTTGGTTGTGTGCCTCGAGCTCAAAATCGACAAGCTTGCGTCCGCCCTCCTCGCGCTTGCCGATCACTTTCCCGTCAATCGTGAGCAAGTCTCCAGCCGGGTTATGACGCCGTATTTCGCTATACAATTTTACCAGCATGGCGTCGTCACCAATCCAATTAGTAATCGCGTGCGATAACCAAGAGCATCGTTCAGGGCCGTAATCGTAAGCACCAGGGGCGCCAACTTTATGCGCAAACTCTTCTTCCCAGTGGACCCTTTCTGGGCAATCAGGAATACCGAATCTATTTTTTATTCCCGTCGCGGGATGACGAGATTGCATTTGCCAAGCCAGTTTGTTGGCGCGGATATATAAACCGCCCCAACCTTGTGCGTAACAAATAAAACCCGTGACGGTCATTGGTCCTTTCGCCATCGTCGGTAATTTTTCTCCGACTTCAATATCTTCGTAAAATCTAGGTGTCGCACCGCGAACTCGCTCGGCGGCATAAATCTCGCTATGCGCAGCCAGTTCTTCGTCGGTATAAACACGCAGCGGTTTGTCTTTCAGCGAGTCGTACTTCGAGCCGCTTTCCCGGGCGATATCTCGATCTGTTCGAAAACACCAAGAGTCAGTACTGGCGAGTTGATCACCTGTCTCATCGAAGAAATCAACGTGATAAATTTGTTGCACCGAACGACCCGCAAAACGCGTCTCATGCTCAACGAGATCTTTTAGATACGCCTCCGTTGAGATTTCAGCGTTGCGACTGATCGGCTTCATCCAGTTAAAGTCACAACCCGCGAACATCGCGTGAATGCCCGGCATTCCGCCGACGTAACCGCTGATAATACGACTGCATGCAAAAATGAAGGAAGGCGGAGCGATGATCCCGCGATAGGCAGTTTTCGCCGCGTAATCTGGGTCACACCACAACGGATTGTCATCACCGATGCCGTGCGCATAGTGACGAATGTTGTCGCGCGTAGCCTCATAGCACCAAGGCTCCAAAGTACGGCCGATTTTTACGCCGATGCGTTTGCGCAAGTCGTCTAGTGATGCATCGGTAATTCCGACGAATTCGCGGTTTAGTTCTTTGCTCATAATTGTTGCTGCTTATGTTTAACGAATTGACGAACCCGGGTTATTCAATCGTTGATTTTGCGAGATCACGCAAAACCTTACGATTCACTTTTCCGGCCGGAGTTTTGGGCATGGTCTTGATGAATTCGACTTCACGGGGATATTCGTGCCGCGATAATTGTTCTTTCATGTAAATTTGAATTTCGCCGGTGTTCGTTTCGTGCCCTTCTCGCAACACCAAATACGCACGCGCCACCTGTCCCCGAATCGGATCCGGAACACCGATGACCGCGGCCTCGCCTATGGCCGGATGTTTGAGTAGCGTATTCTCGATTTCTACTGCACTCATCGTCCAACCCGCCGAAATGATCACATCGTCGGCGCGACCCGCGTGGAAATAATAACCGTCTTCATCGTAGTAACCGAAATCCTTAACGCGAAACCACTCACCGGAACGCTTTACGGCAATTTCACCGATTTCGTTTACCGCGGCGACAGATCCCGCGCTGGTGAGAATGGCGACTTCGTTGCCTGGTGCAGGTTTGCCTAATGCTCCGCGCCGCGTCTCATGGCCCGACATTCCCGGATAATCCACCATGATCACACCTACTTCTGTGGTCCCGTACATACTCGCAGGGGCGATGCCAAATGTATTCGATATCCAATCAAAGGTGTTCGAATCGAGTGGCTCGCCAGTGAACGTGCACTTCTTCAAAGCGATTGAAAATCCTTCCGTGCCGCCGCTATTACGAATCATTCTATAGACAGTGGCGGCGGCCGCGAAATTAGTGATTGCAAGTTCTTCCAAGGCTTCGAGGACACGCATCGGGTCGAACTTTCCGGCATAGGCGCCAATATGGATTCCAAGCGCGAGGGGTGCGATGGTTCCATGCCAAAGCCCGTGCCCCCAGGCGGGTGAAGACGGACAGAAATATCGATCCTGCGGTCGCAAACCTGTGCCGTATAGCGCCGCAATCATGAGAGTGACAACGGAACGTTGCGTGTGCTTCACGGCCTCCGGTAATTCGCGGGTTGTGCCGGACGTATACTGAAAAACACATAAGTCGTTACTTCGCGTCGTGCTGGTATAGGACGTCGGGTAAGCTGCAATTTCGGCGAAGAAGTCGTCACCGACATCAACAACGCGGATATTAGGAAATTGGGCTTGGATCGTTTCGGCGTCGGCTTCAGTCAGGACAATCTGCGGATCACAATCTTTAATTCGTAACGCGAGTCCTTCCGGTCCAAAAAGTGTAAACATTGGCACCGCGATTGCGCCACGCTTAATGCTACCAAACATGCAAGTATAGAAAGCTTTACCGGGCTCCAAGATAACCGCAACCCGCTCGCCCTTACTGACGTCATTCGCTTCTAGCCAGTGGGCGAAGCGACTCGTTAAGTCCGCCAACTCAGCGTAGTCAAGATGCTCCAGACTGCCGTCATCGTGTTTAACGCTAATGGCGCGGCCTCTATCTCGATGTCGGTCGATGCACTCGTGCGCGAGGTTCATATGCTCGCGGTCGCCGTCAAACATCGCCCACAAACGTTCACTAGAGAACTCTCGTTGGACGGTTTCGTAATCGTCTATATCTAAGAGGCAGATCGTCATGTCAGTCTCGTTCATGGAATGCTACTACGCTTTCGCGCTCGGGCGGCTCGATACCGCCGCATACCAACGTAAACTCGCGGGATGATTTTTCGGGATAGTGATATGCACCCAACCGGCGAAATCAACCGCACAAACAGCAGTAATATCAACCATAGTAAACGACTCTCCGGCGATGAACTGCCGCTCCATTAAGTAATGCTCTAGCGAATCAAAAAACCGTGCGAGTGTCTGCGTGCCACGGGCAATAAGATCGGGGATCGCCTTAATTTCGGTCTTGCCAGCACCAGGGATACTGCGCAACGCGAATTGCGCATGCTGGTTGCGAAACACTTCCGACCCCGCAATCATGCCGTCGAATTCCATCTTACGTTGCAACGACTCGATTTGAGCGCGTTCAATCGCAGTGCGCCCAAGCAATGGTGGTTGCGGATGGAGCTCTTCGAGGTAACGACAAATTGCCATTACTTCGTCGAACCGGGTGCCGTCTTCGAGCTCAAGCAACGGCAGCAGCCCATGCGGATTCACAGCCAGGTAGTCCGCCTGCAAATTCTCGCCGCCCAAAATATCTATTTCGATTTTTTCTATTTCGATACTTTTTTCGGCAATGAACATACGCGCACGTCGAGGGTTCGGCGCAACGGCGCAATCATACAGCTTCATGCGCAATCTCCTCGGTGATTGTGACGTTCGATTGCAACCATCGGGTCATCGAGTGAGTTGGGGTCGAAGGCCCACAAAGCCATTTGATCGCACCGACATGACGATCTCGCCATTTTGATTAAAGAGTTCACCTAAGGTTTTCGTAATCCCTCGATCAGGTTTGGATTTCGATATCCGCGCTTCAACAATGGTCACTCGTAACTGCAGTTTGTCACCACCGCGCACAGGCACGGGCCAGCGGATCTCGTCGATACCAGGAGAACCCATTCCCGCGACTGAAGAGAGGAATCCATCAACGAGTAGACGCATAAAAATCGAGCCAGTATGCCATCCACTTGCGATGATGCCGCCATAAATTGTGTCGTGTGCAGCCGCCGAATCGGTATGGAACGGCTGCGGATCGAAACGTTCGGCGAACTCGACAATTTCCTCCTCTGTCACGCTCATCGAACCAAGTTCGAAGATTGCGCCCGTCGGGTAATCTTCAAAATAGCGATCGTTCGGGGGTACGGAAAATGTCGAAATCACCATAGAGTTAATTTTCTGCCAGCTAAAGATTCGGGGTCGAAAAAGCGTTTAAGCTATTTTTTCAACAATGACTGAAGATCAGCGAACGGGTTGTGCGTCGACTTCTTGTTTTGCGATCCATCGTTGCCCGACGATGTGCCGCCAGCTTCAATTAGCCGTTGATGCTCATTATCATGACAGTACAAGCACAGTAGCTCCCAATTGCTTCCATTAGTCGCATTGTTATCGTGATTATGATCGCGGTGATGCACGGTGAGTTCGTGGAGGTTTGTGCGCGTGAATTCTCGCGAACAGCGTCCGCAAATCCAGGGATACAGTTTCAACGCTTGTTCGCGGTAACCGGCTTCTCGCTGCTCACGGTTGCGGCGCGCCTCGGCAACGACGCGATCGAGCTTATCAGAACCAGGGGGAAATGCGGCCATTATAGATTGACGTTTCATCTTGATAATTGATGATCTTAGTGCGAAATTAACGCTGTTGGAACACCTAATAGCAACTGCATCAATTGCGAGTGCAAATTTTGATCCGCACGCAGGCTTAACCTCGCCTCACACTCTTGCTTTGCAGTATGCTACGGCACCGCATTGAAAATCGAGATCTAGGCAATGGCTGAATACGACTACGACTTATTTGTAATTGGCGCTGGATCGGGCGG
>JBLFWZ010000034.1:0-25551 GCA_047611905.1 Gammaproteobacteria bacterium
AAACAGCAATACGAACGACTAACGCAAAAGGGGAAAGCGAAGATGAGTGCGCTAGGCGCCGCAATGCGAAAGCTGGTGCATATCTGTTTCGGTGTATTGAAGCACCAAACGACGTATCAAGTGCAAGTCCTCTAACAGAGCTTGTACGTGATTGAGGAAGATGGTGTCTCCTGCATCCATGCAGTCGTGCCGCCCCTTCGATGTCGCCGCACAGGCTTGCGTGGTTGATGCGTATTACCCGAACAAGCTCCCGTTGGGTGGCACCCCGCACGGTGGTAAACGCTGAGCGGCGCCGCAAGCGGCTTTGTTGTCGAGGTGAGTGAGGATCTTCTCAATCACAACCAGATCTTCGATGCAGGCGATAAGTTTGACGTGGCCGCAGCAGCTCTCGCAGATTTCGATATTGAACACACGCTTGAGGCTCTGTGTCCACGTCAAAGTTGAGTGCATATTAGCTACAGCTAAAGGACCGGAATGGGTCGTTATGAGACCGTTGCGGCGCAATCCTCTACTCAATTGAATGACCGTTGGTGGCGTAAGCGGTCAGTCGATGCCAAATAACTCTTAACGTTCCAAATCTACAGACATTACCCGGCTTTACGACGAAACCGCGCTAACCCGACGGGTGGTAACCCAAGAAAAAGGAATGCCGGTGGCAATAGTACCGGGGCAGCCGGATAGAACACGCGCCTAGCGTCGGCCTACTGGCATCGAGGAACTCGCTTTGCGCGGCGGTGAATGTCGAAACTACGATACTAGGCGCACCTTCTTCAATAGGAAGGATGTTTTGAAGAATTGGCGGGATTAATTGAAGGTTTGCCTCAGCGTTGCCGCCCTCGTCTCTGATCAGGCCTTGTACAGACGCTTTAAGTAATCCCGTTTCGTCGGGTATAAACGACCCGCTACTGAGAAAAAACCTTGTTGCGGCCAACCACGGGGGAGAACACATCTCCCAGAATAGTTTGGGAGTCGTCGCCGGCCGTATAATTCGTGAATGGGAACGGTACAAATAAATGTTCTCCAACCTCGATTTGAGACGCCCACGTCCAGTCGCTTAACTGAAGTCCATTAAGCGACCCTGCACCGCAAATGCCTGCGGGACAAACTGAATTTATTTGATTCCACGATAAATCCGCAAACAAATTGGCTTGCGCCCATTCCGTATCCCCTACGATGACTGTCTCGGTGATAGTTGCAGCCGTCGAAAAATGAGCAAACGTTCCTGCCAGGGTCAGGCCGAAACAAGTGAGAAATCGAATTACGGAAAAACGCGTCATCGAAAACTCCTTTCCTCGACATTAGGTATCAGGTCATCTCGCCACAAGTTTTTATGTCTAACGGTAAAAATCGATGGCTCACAAGGTTCGCTTGCAGATCAACTCCGCAATCACAAACGGTTCCAGTAAACGACGATTATCAACGATCACAAGAGCCATTCTAATACTGTCGGTCCGAGTCGAAACTCACGCTCTAAATCTGTAAGACGAAATCGACGTTTTCGCCGATGAGATCATAAACGCGAATCGATTTGCTCAACTAGCCCGTACTCATTAGCCTTCGAACGTTGGCTGTATCGGCAATCAGGGAATCGTGCGATCACGTAAAATGCTCGCACGCTTGCTCCTAAACTAGCTCAAGGATTATCGCAGGCGCCATCCCACCAGCAGCACACATGGTGACCAATCCGCGCTTCTTGCCTTGACGCTCGAGTTCATCCAGCAAAGTCCCAATAAGAACCGAACCGGTTGCACCAATGGGATGGCCAAGCGCCATCGCTCCGCCATTAACATTCACTTTGTCGCGATCGAGATTGAGATCGCGGATAAATTTTTCCGCGACGACAGAAAATGCCTCATTAATTTCGAACAAATCGATGTCGTCTATGCTGAGCCCTGCGCGCGCTAACACTTTGCGTGCTGCGGGTACGGGAGCGTTGAGCATTAAGGTCGGACAGTCACCCATGTTAGCCGTCGCTACGATCCGCGCTCGAGGTTTCAAATTGTGTTTCTTTGCATAGGGTTCTGAGGCCAACAATATTGCGGCTGCCCCGTCGACGACACCGGATGAGTTTCCGGCGTGATGGATCGCTTCAATTGTGGTCAGTTGCGGGTACTTTTGTCGGATAAGACTGCCGTAGGTTGCGCCCGTTTCGTCAACTTCAAATTCGGACCACGCGCCGAATACTGGCTTCAGCTTGCTGAGCGTTTCCAGCGTCGTTTCCGGCCGCGGAAACTCATCGTGATCGAGCGCCACGCTGCCGTCCAAATTCTGGACAGGAATTAGCGAACGTGAAAACCTGCCGTCGGCAATAGCAGCCGCGGCGCGTTGTTGCGAGACTAGCGCAAGTTGATCCACAGCACTTCGATCAATCCCTTCTAGCGCGGCTATCGCATCAGCACAGACGCCTTGCTGAGACTGCGGATGCTTCGCACGCAATCGTAAATTTCCTTTATCGAGCATCGGTGGCACATTCGGATCGGCGGTGGACGAGGTATAACTCATCATTTCTGTACCGCCCGCAATAACCAGATCCTCCATGCCCGACATAATTTGCGCTGCGGCAAGGTTAACCGTCGTGATCCCTGAACCGCAAAAACGATCTAAGGTGACACCCGATGCCTTGATATCGTAATCAGCGTCCAACGCTGCCATTCGACCGAGGTCTGCGCCTTGAGCGCCGGCCTGCGAACTCGTACCCCAAATGATGTCGTCGACTTCTGCCGTGTTGATTTCGTTGCGCTCGGCAATCGCTTTCAGTACCGCCGCGGCAAGGTGCTGGGGATGCAAATGCGCCAATGCGCCCTTGCCGACTTTGCCGATTCCGCGGGGTGTACGGCAGGCATCGATAATAAATGCGTCAGGCATTGGATAGCTCCTAAATTTAATTGGTCGTTGATATTTCTCGATCTGGAGTCGCTAGATCATGCGATTTGGTCGTGAAAGAGCGAACCCCTACACGATCGCGCCGCCGCTGGATTATGGCAGTGCCTGAGCGCGCGGTCGAATAAGCAGCGTATAGCCGTGGAAATATCCGTCTCGTTACACCCCATTGCAGTACGCGCGACCCGCCAGTGGCCGCGATATCTTCTCTGAGCGTTGGCGCACGGATAGAATGACGTTTTGGACAATCAAACCTCACCGGGAGTAATCAAGTGAATGTAACAATGCTTTATGACGACAAAGTCACTCAGCTATCTGCGGCGATCATTAACGCGGAGCAACTATGGCTATCGCCGGACGAAATGCACCGTGCCACCGGCTGGGAACTCAAACTAGAAGGCTTGTGCCGTGGTGATGCTTGCGTGCGCACCGATTCGAGTTGGACGGATGCTAATGGCAACATTGATGTTGCGGCGTTCGCCAATCATATGGGTCAACCGATCGTACGCGACGACGCACACAACGCATGGGCCTTTGGCGAGTCCGTCAGCACACGACACGACGCGCTGTTTTCCCTTGAAGCGCCCAACTTCACCTTGCCGGATATCGATGGCAGGTTACATTCACTTTCAGACTATCGTGGCAAAAAAGTATTTCTCTATTCTTGGGGCTCTTACTGAGGCTGCAGTTTTGATCTGCCCGTGTGGCAGGCAATCTACGAAGATTTACGAGACGAAGGTCTAGAGATTATTGCGGTGGCGTTTGATACCGCCGGCAAACCGGCCGTTGAAGCGAAAATACGCGCCGCGGACTGCAAAGAACGTCCGGAAGCCGTCGCGCGGCTCGTGGGTTGGGCGCCGGATCTATGGCGCCGACAGGCACCACCAACCTATCCTTGCTTGATCGACGAAAACCACTCCGTTGGCGAACTGTACGGTATGGTAAATGTGCCGCAAAGCGTTTGGATCGACGAGGCCGGTCGAATCGTTCGACCAGCAGAGTCTGCAGGCGCGCCGGATATGGTGCGCCACCTTAACCGCGAGACATTAGAAATACCTGAGGCGGCAGCGCAGGAAGGCTTCAACACACGCACGTCTTATGTTGAGGCGTTGCGCGACTGGGTGAAAAATGGTGCACAAAGCCCCTACGCGCTATCGGCAGACGAGGTCCGGCGTCGGATGAGCGGACCAAGCGACGCCGATGTTCGTGCAGCAACGCACGTGCGCCTCGGTAGGCATTTCTACCTCAGCGGATCACTTGATAGCGCGAAGCGGCACTTCAATGCGGCAGTCCAGCTGTGTCCAGACAAATGGTTCTATCGTCGCCAGGCGATGATGCTTGATCCGGAAAGCATCGGAGAGTTAAACGCAGGTCCGAATTTTTGGGCCGCCATTGACGCGCTAGGCGACAAAGCCTTCTACGAAGCGCCTATCTTAAATCCGACCTGAGCGCTGCGGTCGGTCGTTGATGTTGATAAGGCCTTATCTGGGGGTCGCGCCGGCATCGACGACTGATGGTCTATAAGCCGGGCGGATTGCTCATTGTATATCCGTCCGACTAAGCACTATTGTTAGCACCTGAATTTTATTGAATCGAGGAATTCGCATGAGCGATTACGAAGACATTATCTATAGCGTAGATGGTCGTACAGCCACCATCTGTATTAACCGCCCAAAGAAATACAATGCGTTTCGACCGCGCACAGTAGTCGAACTTCTCGATGCTTTTTTAAAGGCCGGATGGGATCAAGACATCGGCTCAATTATTTTTACTGGCACGGGTAGTAAAGCCTTTTGTACGGGCGGTGATCAGTCTGAACACGAAGGCGGTATGTACGGCAACAATGATGCGCGTGGCGCCGCTGGAATGCCGGTCGAAGAATTGCACTCGGTTCTACGCGATGTCCCGAAACCTGTTATTGCGAAGGTCCGCGGCTACGCGATCGGTGGCGGCAACGTTCTGTGCACAATTTGCGATTTAACCGTCGCATCGGACAACGCCATTTTCGGCCAAGTTGGCCCGAAAATGGGATCGGTCGATCCGGGTTTTGGCACGGCTTACCTCGCGCGAGTTGTGGGCGAAAAGAAAGCGCGCGAAATTTGGTATCTGTGTAAACAATATAGCCCCCAAGAAGCGCTCGACATGGGCCTTATCAATAAGTTCGTCCCGGATGCTCAACTCGATGCAGAAGTCCAATCTTGGTGCGACGAAATAAATAAACGGAGTCCGACTGCCATCGCCCTAGCGAAGAAAAGTTTCAATGCGGACACGGAATCTATTCGCGGCATGGGTGGTTTGGCGATGCAAGCATTACGCTTGTACTACCTCACTGAAGAGTCACAAGAAGGCGTCAACGCGCTCAATGAAAAACGCGAACCCGACTTCTTGAAATACTATAAATAGTCATCACTAACGGAGTTAGCGCATGTCAGATTACGAATTCATTCGCTACGAAATCGCCAACGGTCGTGCGCGCATTACGCTGAACCGTCCGCAGAAGCGTAATGCATTGTCTTTAAATCTACTCGAAGAGCTAAATCACGCGCTATGGGACGCCGACGATCGGAAAACCGTGCACGCGATCGTCATTAAAGGCGCAGGCAGTTGTTTCAGCTCAGGCTACGATCTTGATCCAGGGGCTCGCGCGCAAGTCGGCGATGGTGAGGAACGACGGGGCGGCAATTTGTACGCCGACCCGACCATAGACGATGACATTTGGCGCCTCGAGCGTGGTCAGCGGATGCGAATGGCGCTTTTCGATATCCACAAACCGGTGATAGCCCAAGTGCATGGGTATTGTCTCGCTGGTGGCACGGATATCGCGCTGCTATGCGACATGGTCATTGTCGCCGACGATGCCGTGATTGGCTTCCCACCAGCGCGGGATCTCGGTTCCTTACCGAACCAGATGTGGCTTTATCACGTGGGTCCGCAGTGGGCGAAGCGATTAACTCTCACTGGAGATACGGTCACCGGTAAGGAAGCAGCGCAGATTGGCTTGGCGCTTAAATCCGTCCCGGCTGATTTACTCGAGCAAGAGTGCGAGGGCCTATTGGATCGGCTCGCGCTAATCGACGCGGATTTACTCGCTGCGAATAAGCGGATCGTCAATGTCGGGATGGAGTTGATGGGTGCGCGTACCTTGCAACGCATGGCGGCGGAAAATGATGCACGAGCGCACCTTGCGCCTGGCACAAAAATATTCAAAGACAATGTCAAAGAGAAGGGACTCAAGGCCGCATTAAAGGACCGCGACAGCGGCTTTGGCGACGGACGCGCTCGGGTGAATGGGCCGGAAATTCGCGACCACGACGGGAAGCTAATTGATTGAGTGATTAACGGCAGGACTCGCCCAATTGCTTCCCGGCTTCGAGTTGTTACTGTATTGAATTGCTAATCCGCAAAGCGATCGGATGAAACGAACGACCGCACACTGTTTACCTATTGCTAACGGTTCAGCAATTCTTTCTCGGCGGTCACTTCACTAGAGACGACGATCGCGCGCTCGATTTTGGCTGTCGTGATGATGACGCCAAACTCCTCATCCGGAATTTTTAAGTGCGCGTTCAACGTCGTTTCGTCTTCCCATTTCTCAGTCAAACGGATCTCTGTTGGGTCTTCGAGGCTTTGTGAGAAAACGTAATCGATGTTGCCCGCATCCGCGCGACTCCTAACAGCGCGCCGAATCAGTGCTGCTTTCACCCTTTCGAGTTCGTCCACCGATTCGAGTTTGATGGTCCCTGTGATCACAATCATATTAGCCCCCTAGGCCATTGAATTAACTCAAGCAGCAGTATAGCGGCGGAAATTTGTTCCCAGGCAAGATCGATAGTTGATTCTCGAGGCCGTTGTCGAACTTGCCTGACAATCGTTTCGCATCGAACAATCCAGCCCTAGATCGGCCGCGGTTGGCCTTATCGATAGCGGAACCAGGACAAACTACGGTAGGCTTGCTGTCACGTAAACCTGACTTCGGAATTTAACTATGAGTACGACAGGAAATAAAACGCTAGTCACGAATTTTTGGAAAAATTTCTCTGCAGGAGAATACGACAGCGCCGTCGGAATGCTCTCCGAAGACGCCACCTGGACGGTGATGGGAACAACCGCACTCTCGGGAACCTACTCGAAAGCCGAATTTGCAAACTTGCTCGGCGACATGAGTAGCGGTGCGCCTAAAGGGTTTCAAGTCACACCGAGCCAGCTCACGGCTGAAGACGATCGCGTCTCGATTGAGGCCGAATCTTATGCCGAGATATCAAATGGCAAGACCTATAAGAACATCTATCATTTCATGATGGTTTGTAAGGCCGGTAAAATCGCCAAAGTGCGAGAGTACTTAGATACCGAACACGTCACGGAAGTCTTCGGCGCATCGTAACGGTCGGATAAAGGATCCGACTTAGGGGCAATCTGTCGCGTTGCGTGGCACGAAATTGGGAAGTGCGCGATTTATCATGACGTAGAATCACTACGCCTCTCAAAATCGAACACTTTTACCTACTACAGCTCCATGCTCACGACGAGCAACTAAGTTAGACAGACTGCCTCGCAAACAAGTTATCTTGCATGCGATCAGCCAGGACTAAATACCGGTACCGGCTGATCGTTGCGAGTTTCAAAACTGAGCTTCACTGCTTGGCCAATCGAAATCTCGTCTAGATCGGTGTCAACTATTGCGGTCAGGATGGTCGGTCCTTCCGGTAAGCTCACAAACGCTATGGCATAGGGCTCTGGTGCGCGACGCTCGACGCTCCACGTATAGATCGTGCCCTTGCCGGACGCTTCGATCCAATCTGTTTTGTCGCTCATACAAAACGGACAAATGGGTCGTGGATAATAGTGAGTCTGTCCACAATTAGCGCATTTTTTTAGTAGCAATTTCCCATTTCTCGCCGCTTCCCAGTAAGGCTCCAGTGCGATGTCCGCGAGAAACGCAGCATTTTTATCGTCAGCCATTTGCTATGCCCTCTCCATAATCAATGTTGCGCTGCCATGTCGCGTGCCAAGAAATCCGCCGGTGCCGTGCGCGAGCGCAAGATCGCAATTCTTTACTTGCACGGCCGGATGCGCTTCGGCGCGCAATTGACGCACAGCTTCGATAACCTTGGTCATGCCACCGCGATTACCTGGGTGGTTGTTACACAAGCCGCCGCCGTCTGTATTAAACGGTAGCTTGCCGACGCCGGATATCAAATTGCCGTCCGCAACAAAACGTCCGCCGGCGCCCTTCTCACAAAACCCGATGTCTTCGAGTTGCATGAGTACCGTTATCGTAAAGCTGTCGTAGACGGAAACGTATTTAATGTCCTGCCGCGTGATGCCCGCTTCGTCAAATGCTGTCGCCGCGGAACGAACTCCCGCCGAATACGTGAGATCGACTTGGCCACCGCGCAAGTGTTTCACTGCTTCCCCAGCACCGAGCACGGCGACTTTAGGGCGTTTAAGTTTAGCGGCAACCTCGGGCGCAACGATCACTAAGGCACCGCCACCGTCAGAAATAATGCAGCAATCGAGCCGGTGCAGTGGATCGGCGACGAGCGGCGAATTAACAACATCTTCCACGGTGACGACATTCTTAAGCATCGCGTGTGGATTATGTTGCGCATGATGGGAGGCTGCGACTTTGATCCAGGCGAGTTGCTCCGACGTCGTGCCGTATTCATACATATGACGTTGAGCACACATGGCGTAGACATTCAGCACGCTTGGTTTAAATGGGGATTCAAACGGCGCATCCGGCGGCGGCATTGCCATTGCGCCGCGCCCGGGTGCAGCCCCGCCAGTGCGCGGCTTGCCGGCTAAGGTAATAAGTGCGACTTTGCATTTTCCCGTCGCGATCGCTTGCGCCGCGTGATTAACGTGCACGATGTACGATGAACCACCGGTTTCGGTAGCGTCTATGTGTCCGACTTGAAGACCCAGATAGTCGACCATCGACAGACCGCCCAGGCCGGGAGCGTCGCCGGCGCAAAAATACGCATCAACGTCGGACAGGCTTAGGCCTGCGTCTTCGAGCGCGCCTTTCGCGACCTCTGCATGAATCTGGGCAATGGGTATCCCTTCGGCTTTGCGTGTCGGGTGTTCATAGATGCCGGCGATGTAGGCCTTGCGTTTGATACTCATGAGATTTTCCAATCAATTTTGTGAATGTTGTTTGCGCTTGGGCATTCGCGACGCGACGGCGATTTTACACAAATCTTCGCGGACTCGCTGGAGTCCATCGCGATCACGCTTTCATCGTCGGTAAGGTATAGCCGCCATCGACAAAAATCATCTGTCCGGTAATGTAACTAGAGTGCGGCGATGCAAGAAAAAGGAATACGCGCGCGACATCTTCTGGTTCACCCAGTCTGCCGACAACGGTTTTGCGGATCCATCTTTGCTTTAGTTCCTCGGAGGTTTGGTCTGTCATTGGCGTCACAACCATACCGGGACCAACCGCATTGACCGTAACGCCATGCTTACCGTATTCCATCGCCAACGAGCGAGTCATTGCCACGACACCGGCCTTTGTCGACGCATAGGATGCATTAGCAAACGACCCAAGCGATGAGGTCGACGACGTATTCAAGATGCGTCCGTAACCCGCTTCGCGCATGTAAGAAAATGCCACTTGGCAGCCCCAAAACACACCGCTTAGGTTAATTCCGATCACGTCTTCCCACAGTTCCTCACTGACTTGGGCAGTACGCGAAGGCCGCGTGATCCCTGCGTTATTCACCATTATGTCGAGTCGACCGTAAACGCCGACCACTTTTTCAAGTGCCGCTTCGATATCACCCCGATTACTCACATCAGTTGCTATCGCAATCGCATGCGCGCCTTGCGCTTCGAGTTCTTGAGCTAGATTTCTTGCGGCTGCTTCATCTCGATCGAGTATTGCTACTCGGGCGCCAGCGCCAGCCATCGAGCGTGCCGTAGCCGCGCCGATGCCACTCGCGCCGCCCGTAATGGCGGCGACTTGATTGTCTAATTCCATCAGCTTTCCTCGCAAACGCAGATCGTTGTTCTGAATCTAGCGCGCTTTTGACGAGAACTGCAGCTCGGCATAATCGCCGGCCACCACGTCACTGCATTTGCGCCGGTAGCGTTGTGCTCCACCTGTGTAGAGCAAATGCATCCGCTTATCGCGACCAGCGATGTTGCGGTTGATGCCGGTAAACCAGGAGTCGGTTTGATTGATCAGCATTTTATCGGCAACTTTAATCACGTGTTCGGTCCAATCAGTCTCGGCCTTTCGCGAAGGATGGACACGTGTGTAAGATTTCGATTCGGTGAAACGGATCAGTTCCGTCACAAAATCGACATTTTCTTCACCGCAACGCGGCATGTTACAGAACGAGGCACCCGTATGCGGCCCAATCACCATCATCATGTTTGGGAAACCTTCCATCTGCACCCCTAAGAACGTGCGCGGACCGTCTGCCCACTTCTCCTGCAGCGATTGGCCGCCGATGCCACGAATATCGAGACGATTGTACGAACCGAGCATCGCGTCGAAGCCCGTCGCATAGACAATAATATCGAACTCGTAGTCTATGCCGCCAACCCGCAGTCCAGTTGGAGTGATGCACTCGATCGGCGTATCGAGAATTGACACAAGATCGACGTTGTCACGATTATAAGTTTCGAAGTACCCGATCTCCATCGGCACTCGGCGCGTTCCGAACCCATGATCCTTTGGGATCAGTTTTTCGGCTATGTCAGGATCATTAACGCGCGCCCGGATTTTGCGTTCAACAAATTCCGTGATCATCGCGTTCGCTTCTACATCCATAAACGTGTCGTAAAAATTCGCTAACCAAATCGCAAACCCAGGGGTGTTGTAAAGTTTCTCAAATAGCGCTTCTCGATCTTGCGCACTCGTCTCGGTTGCTTTGCGCGGATCCGGGACGTGCATAAAACCGCCGTCGGTTTGGCCGCAGGTTGCGAAAATTTCGTCGTAGCGCGCGCGAATGCTGGCCATTTCTTCGACGTCGATCTTGCTGTTGTGCAACGGTGAGCACCAGTTCGGTCGCCGCTGGAATACGGTTAGGTGGTCTACCTCTTTCGCAATCGTCTGAATCAACTGCACACCGGACGCACCGGTACCGATCACGCCCACTCGTTTGCCCGCGAAATCGACCGGCTCGTGGGGCCACAAACCCGTGTGATAGGACTCCCCCTGGAAAGTGTCCATCCCTTCAAAAGCCGGCATCACTGGAGCAGATAATGGTCCCAAGGCTGTGATGAAATATCGCGAGCGCGCCTTGCTGCCATCTTCCAGTTCAATTTCCCATTCGTCGTTGAGTTCGTCGAATGTCGCAGACTTCACTCTCGCGTTAAATTGCATGTCTTTGCGCAAGTCGAATTTATCGGCCATGTAATTGCAGTAACGCAGCGTTTCCGGTTGCGCAGAAAATTGTTCGCTCCAGTCCCACTCATCAAGCAATTCTTGTGAGAAAGAAAAGATATACGTATAGCTTTCTGAATCGAATCGACAGCCTGGATATCGATTCCAATACCATGTGCCGCCAACGTCACCCGCTGCGTCGAAAACTCGTACCGACAAACCCAATTCGCGTAAACGAATGAGTTGCAACATGCCATTGATGCCGGCGCCGATGACGATCGCATCGAAATGTTCGGACGATGCCGTATCGGTTTGCATTGGTGTTTTCGTCATGTCAGTTTCCTATAAGATCTCCAGTGGAACGATAAAAAATCCAGCAGCGGTCTTCGAAATCTTTAACTCGTTGCTTATCGACGTCGCAACACATCTCATCCATCTCCTGGTCGACGGCTAACCACGCCCGAACACGACATCTAAATGTGCCTCGCTTGGCGGCGTCGTGAGCATCGATACAATCGCCATTAAGCTAACAGACGCGATAGCACCGAGCGCGGAGCATGAAAACGGATTGTTACTCTGAGATACCATCCAACGGAAAGCCACCTCGAGCGCTGTGCCGTTAAGCCATTCAGGATTGAGCATTCCAGATTTCAACACGATAAAGACGACAATGCCGGAAATAAAACCGACCAATGCGCCAGGGCGTGTGCTTCGATCCCATAACGCACCAAGAAACATAGGTCCGGCGGTCGCTGCCATCAGACCACCGACGCCGCTCCAGATTAATAAGGCAACATTCAAATGTTGACTCTCCCATGCAAGCCACACCGAGCCGATCATAATGATCACAATGGCGACACGACTGATTTTCAGCGCCACGGCATCCACCTCAGCGTCGCTCGGCGCGGATTTTAGGCGCGGCGCTATCGAGCGGCGATAAAGATCGTTGGCGAATATTTGCGATGTTGAAACCAACAAGCCGTCGGCCGTCGACATGACGGCGGCGAGAACACCGGCGCCAATCAGGGCGGCGACCCACGCAGGCATGAGCGTGATGAATAAGACGGGAATAGCTTCATTCGGGTTAGCGCCATCCTCGAACAGCGCGTCTCCAAGGACTGCACGGGCGATCAATCCACCGAATGTCAAAGTCGCCATTAACATCGCGAACACAAAAGCAACGACGAGTAGACGTCGTTGATCGCTGTCGCTTTTAAGTGCCCATAGCTTGTTACCGATATGGGGTAGCAGGCCAACCGGCGCATGAGTGATAGCTATCGCGAAGATATCCCACCAAGAATTCAAGATCGGAAAACTCGGGTGCAATGGCATCGTGAGCGCCGGATCGATCTCATGCAACTTGTCCATGATGCCCATCACCCCACCGCCTACGCCAAAGCCGGTGATGAACATCCAGGTAACGAAAATCGCGAGTACGAGCATTAGTGCGCCTTGTACCCCATCGGTGAGAATATCGGCATGCGCGCCACCGATAACGATATAGACAAACAAGATCACCGCAGTCGTGATGAGCGCGGGCAACAAATCAATGCCCATTACTTTCGTAAACAAGACCGCTGCGGCGAGTAATTGTGCGGCCAAATAAAATAGCAGCAGCAGTGAAAACAAAGCGGCCACAATGCGCAGCGCTTCGGATTCAAATCGGTCACCTAAATATTCCGGAATCGATCGATTACCGAAACGCTCACCAACTCGCCTGACGACCTTTAGAGAAACTAGAAAGCCGAAATAAATAGCGATCGGATAAACAAACGCATACAACAGCGCCGAGACACCTGCCTCGTAGGCCATGGCGGGCAAACCAAGGAACGTTCCGCCACTCGCACTCGTCGCCACGATCGCGAATGCTAAGAATATCGGCCCATAACTTGCCCGCGCCACGGCAAAATCGTCGCCAGACTTCACCCGCCACATACCCACAATACCAAGGCCAAGCATCACAACAACGTAGCCCGACAGGAAGATCCAACTCCACATCTCTAAGCTGGAATTTGCGTCAGTCATGGCAAGACCCTATTGGTTCCGCGAACCGAATTGGTAAGCAGTATGTCAGCGAGCGTTCGGTAGCTTATCCGGCCGGCGCACGAAGCCCCGGCCGTGCTCCGTCTAGTGAGTGGCGAATCTATTCACGACTATTTAGAAACACACTCGTTGTACCCGGGGATGCTTCCGTCAGTTGTTCGCATCATTGCCATTGCATGATGAAAGTTGCTATATCACGGATATCCCTGTCGTCGTCCGCCGATGTCGGCGAAGGAAAAACTCGCGGCATCGGCTCGCGCGGATTCTTAATGAATTCGACTAACTCGTCGATGGTCATTTTCTGTTTTGTGGCCTTGATATCGATCTTGTTCCACTGGTCGCCTTCAGTGCCATGGCAAACCGCGCACGATCGATTAAATTCATCTTGTCCGCGCTCGACGTTCGGTGACGTGTCGCTGTTGGCGGCACTCACCATCGCTTGGGGCAACGCCATGATGACAATCGACGGACGACCTGCCGCACCAAATAGGCTTCGTGATATGTTGCCGGATGTCATGGCAATATACTGACGGTCTCTTTGTTGATAAGTAATGATGCCACCGGATAATGATCCGCCAGTATCAACTTCTTTCAATATCTCGCCGCTAACGCTGTCGAAAACTCTAAACCCGCCAGCATTGTCGCCGCTGAGCACGATGCCCCCCGCCGTTGGCGTGACCGCCGCAAGCACGGGATGGTCGGCGTGGTAGCGCCACGCAACGGCGCCTGTATCGGCGTCTAATGCGTACACCCAACCGCGCGGCGTGCCGAGACCGGTCCACGTTCCGCCCATGTTGTAACCGCCAACTTCTGGGGTGGTGCCGGGATCGCTCATGAACAAGGCACAGTAATCGAGCGATCCGACAAACAAACGATTGTTTACAGGGTCGAAGGCAGGCCCGTTCCATTCAACGCCGCCGGCCGGCCCAGGGCAGGCTTCTACGCCTTCCGGTGTCGGTACGGGAGCCGGCTCGTCGACTGTCGTCACTGCCGTTTTGGCGACCAACTTATGCGTGCGACGATCGACAATATGCACGTAACCGTCTTTCCCACCGGCCGCGACCATTTGCTCGCCCTTGCTATTGCGATAAAGCACTGGTGATGCCGCTAGATCGTGGTCGAGTCCATCGCTTGGTGCGAGCTGGTCCCACCACTTCAATTCACCTGTGCGTCGAGCACCAACACGGAATTCGTATAGAGGTTATCGCCGAGTCGATCGGCGGGTACGAAATCCGGGACGGGGTTACCAACCGGGATAAAAATTTCAGACGTCGTCGGGTCTAATGCAAAGTGGGACCATGTGCCACCGCCGCCGCCGCCGATGTCGTTCCAAATGGTCTTGCGCCAGCTATCCGCGTTTGGTTCGCCCGGAGCCGGTACGGTGTGGAATCGCCAAACCTCTCGTCCTGTCATTGCTTCATAAGCAATCACCCTACCACGCACGCCAAACTCGGATACGGCCGTGCCAACGAATACCAGTCCGCTCCACGCCACCGGCGAGCCCGTGACTATTTCACCGAGCGCTGGATTGCCGACAATATTCGACCAAAGTTCGGTTCCAGTACTTGCATCGAGCGCGATCACTTGACCATCGTCAGTCCCGCGAAAGAGGCGTCCCGCGTAATAGGCGACACCGCGATTAACCGGCAAAGGAGAATCTCCTTGGCGGCGATGGCGATGGCGCCAAATAATTTTGCAGGTCGTTGGATCAAGCGCCAATGTATCGGTCGCGGTGGTCGCGTACATCACGTCGTCGATGACGATCAGCCCGGCTTGAAATGATCCGCCATCGGCGATTTTCACACGGCAAACTTCTGTCAACTGAGCGGCGTTGCCCTTGTTGATCTGCTTCAAGGTTGAATAACGCTGTCCGTCGAGCGTCTTGTTGTAACTGGACCATTCGCCACCCGAGGGGATTTCGGACGCGCCGCCTTCACTGATCCTTTCCGCCGCAATCGCTCCCCATGACAGGCATAGTGTTAAACAGGCTAAAAAACTACTTAGTCGCTTGTCGTACATTTTAATCATCTCCCGAAGGCGTTGGTGTTCGTAAAACTTGTTCCTAATGTAAGCCGCGGCGCTAGTGCTTAGTCACGGCCGAATTGTCAAGCAGGCGTTTCGCCTGACTACTTAGCCGTAGTCGTGATACTCGGCAATTTTGTCGTCGCGAAATACATAGAGCGTGCACAGATCAAGCCCCAGCACGTCTCCGGCCTGCCCCATGCCTGGAATATCTGCCGTCGCCGTCCCGCCCCAGCGATGCACTCTGACAACCGTATTGTCAGTTTCGAGCAATCGAATCGCTGGGCCGATCTGTCGATCCGGCATCAGTTGATCAGCAAATAATTTTAGCGTGGCAATAAATTCGTCGGGATCAGTGTGGTCGAACCCTCGGTTGTAATGACAAAAATAAAACTCGGATGCCAGAAACCCGCGGTAACGATCGAAGTCTTTCGCGTTATAGGCCACGATCGACGCTTCGACTATGCTGCCGAGTCGTTGCGGTTGAATTTCGTTTGCCATTGATCAATTACTCCCAATTACAAGTTTGCTATTCGTCGCCTACACGCGGTGTCTTTCATTTGGCGCAAGCGCGAAATGATTGTCTCCCGCATCGATTTCCGCCGGCGCGCGCAGCGGTGCACGCAGACCGTTAGGAATTTGAAATTCCGTGTTGCCAGTATAGTAGCCAAGTAGGTGTAGAAAACTCGGATCTAGACTCTCCACCGTTTCTGGCCAAAGCGCGGTGTTCCAATTGATTTGGGGTCGCAACCAGCGCAATGCGTAGTAACCAAACAAGGCCGCGCGATAGCCACCACTCGCGCGATTCTCACCCGTTTGATGCCACAACCGGCCATCGATGATCACGATTGATCCGGCAGGCGCTTCAACGCCACAAGTCTTCTTTGACTCGCCTTCTGCCGGGCCATGCCCATAGCGATGCGACCCCGGTACATAACGAGTACCGCCGTTTTCTTCGTTCAGATCGTCCAACAGCCACGAGACGTTGCAAGCCAAAGGTTGGGTTGGCCACGGCGGCAACACGTAGCCTTGATCGGCATGCATCGCCATCCGCTGATTGCCGGGTTCGGTAATGTTGGCGCTAAAGTTAGAAATAAGAAAGTCGTCACCTAAGACGTGGCGAACGAAATCAATGGCATAGGGTTTTTGGATTAGATCGACGAATACAGGATCTAAGTTGAACAAGTGGAACACACGAATGTTGTGCAAATCGGGATCAAACGGGTAGCCTCGAGTCGGCACGCCATCTGCTTCGCTCGTATCGATACCATCGAACAGCCGCCGGCGAATATCCGCAACTTCTTTCTTCGATAACGCATCAGTCACGATCGCGATGCCGTGCGTGTCGAGGTCCGCTCGCGCTTGTTCGTGGCTGCTCGTTGGGACGACTTGATCGGTTGTCATCAGTTGATGGCCCTGGCTAAAATTGTATACATTCGCCGATCTGGGTCTGCCTGGATGCAATTCGAGATTGGCATTCAGCAACAACCATCGCAGAGAGTCATGACAAGACCACGCTGCGCAACTCCGGAGGTATAGACGGCGGTTGGCAGAACTATTATCGTTGCTGAAAACAATGTCAACTGAATAGATCTTCAGTAACAACCGGAGCGCGTCTCGATTGGAACAATTGGCCAAGACACCGCGTCGCATGGACCGCCACGCGCGCCGCGAACAACTCATCGAATGCGCCGTCAGTGTCTATGCGGACCAAGGGGTTACGGGCGCAACCCACACCGAGGTAGCGGACCGCGCGAATGTATCGATTGCGACCGTATTCGCGTACTTCCCTACAAAAAGCGAACTCAGCAACGCGGTGCTTTGCGCAGTCGAAAACGTGCTTTGGAACATCGTCGACCACGTTCAAAAATCTCGGCACGATGTGCCCGAAACGTTCCTGCGCAATTACCAGCGATTTACCGAAACGGTGGCAACTCATCCGAACCACATTCGTATTTGGTTAGTGTGGGGAACAGCAATCAACGATCAGCACTGGCCGCGCTATCTCAAGCTTCAGGATAAAATGATCAGTGCGCACACTAAGGTCCTTAAAAAAGGTCAACGACAAGGCACAATCGATAACAATGTCGACGTCGATGACGCTGCGCGCATGCTAGTTGCCAACAGCCACATGGTTGCGCTGATGATATTCAGTGGCATCGAGCGGCCACGCATGGATCGCTACATTGAACATATACTTGAGTCTTCGTTAAGCCTCAGAGTGTCGCAGCAAACGCTTGGATAGCAACGAATAACCGACAGCGACGGATCGGTAACGTCGCAAATTGGTATATTTTTCCACTCGGGTTCTATTGGGAGAACAGCATGAAACAATACACAAGTGAAAAATTCCTCGATGGTTTTGTGTTTCTAGAAGGACCACGCTGGCACGACGGTGCACTGTGGGTATCGGACATGATGGCTCACAAGGTCTATCGCATCTCACCAAGTGGCGAGCGCGAGGTCGTCGCCGAAGTCCCCAAGCGGCCATCTGGCCTTGGATTTATGCCTGACGGTACACCGATCATCGTATCGATGCTCGACCGTTTGGTTTACAAGCTGGTCGATGGTGAGCTCGTGCTGCACACCGACGCGAGCGCCACGGTAAACGGCGACCTCAATGATATGGTCGTCGATTCAGAAGGTCGCGCTTATATAGGTAATTTTGGCTACGACATTTTTGGCGGTGGCGATCCCGCTACGGCGGAAATAATTCTCGTCGACCCAGACGGGTCACATCGGGTCGTGGCCGATAATTTGGAATGTCCAAATGGCTCGGTCATTAGCACTGACGGCCGCACCTTAGTCGTTGCAGAGTCTTTCGCTGGCCGACTAACCGCGTTTGATCGCGCGGCGAACGGCGATCTATCCAATCGACGGGTTTATGCTGAGTTTCCGGGTTTGGTTCCCGACGGCATGTGTCTTGACATGGAGGGTAATATTTGGGTTGCGTTGTTCGCCGACAAAAAATTCGTCCAAGTAAACTCAGCCGGCGAGGTCATTGGTACAGTAGACGTCGGCCCGGGCTCGGCGATCGCTTGCCAATTAGGCGGCGACGATGGACGGACATTGTTCTGCCTCATTTACTCCGGGGAAATCGACGATATTGCACAAGGCAAACCGAACGCACGCATCGAAACCGCGAGGGTTGACTCGGGCGCCGCTGGTTCACCGTAGTGTTAGTGCCCGGTTAGCAACCACAGCCCATCTCACAGGCGTAACAGTCTGCGACTTTTGGATTGCTAATCTCGTAGGGACACCGTAGGAAACGAGATCACCCGACCGACGAATCAACCGTCGGTCGGATAATCGTCAGCGTGTGAGTTTACGTTTCCGCAACATCGGGTTTTGCAATAAGTGCACCTGAGGCTTCCATGGCACGCACATCCGCTTCACTGACACCAGCGAATTGCGTAAACACATCGACGTTATGTTCACCCATATAAGCGGCGTCCAATTTTTGGTGACGCGGCGCGGCAGAAAAACGTAACGGCATGCCCGGTACTTGATAACTACCGAATACCGGATCCTCGATCGTTCGGATCGTTTCGCGCTCAATTAAATGCGGGTGGTTCACTGCTTGCTCGACAGACAGGATCGGCGCGACCGGTACATGGTGATTGAAACCCCAATCCTCGGCAGCTTCTATGGCAGTTGAATAGCGTGTCAGGCTTTCTTCTATGATTGCCGATAATGCGTCCCGATTGGCAACCCGCTCAACGTTATCCACAAAACGTGGATCGTCAACGAGTTCGGGTTTGCCTAAGGCGTTACAAAATTTCGGCCACTGGTTCTGTAGCACCGCAATGATCACATAGCCTTCTTTGCATTTGAATACGCCAAGCGGGGACACCGCATAATGATGCGCACCGGAGCGATGTGGTTTGATCTCACCGTTGGAAGCCGTGTGCGCTTGCACATTAACTTCATGGCAGTGGAAGTAAGAATCGAGTAATGAGGCTTCAACGTATTGGCCGACTCCCGTGCGTTCGCGATGAAACAAGGCGCCGTTAATCGCTGCGAGCAAATGCGTACCGGTCATGACGTCACCAATGCCAAGCATGTAGAAGTACGGTGGGCCGTCTGGCTCGCCGATCATGCTCAGCACCCCAGCGTAGGCCGCGCCGATGTAATCGTAACCGGGCAGTTTTGATAATGGACCCGTTTGTCCGAAGGCCGAGATCGAACCCATTATTATGCGAGGATTCAGTGCATGAACTTCTTCCCAACTAAAACCGAGCCTGTCGATCACACCAGGCGCGAAATTTTCAACCAGCACGTCACAGGATTCGAGCACTTTTCTGACTAACTCAATCGAACGCGGGTTTTTCCGGTCTATCGCAATGCTTTTCTTGCCGCGATTCTGCTGGATGTAATACCCCGATCGGCCGTTACGAAAAAACGGTAGGCCGCGAGCTTGCTCGCCGTTCGGCGCCAATTCGACTTTAATCACCTCCGCGCCCATCTCGGCCATTAAGCGCGTGGTCGTCGGACCTGCCAATGCCTGGGTGAAATCTAGTACGCGGATGCCGTCCAAAATATTTGTTGGCTGAGCCATTGTGTTGCCTCGCTTGGAGATTCGACGTGCTGCTTCACGCAATCGAATGTTGTTTGGAGGTCGTCGTCGACCAGAAATGATTTTGCGATGATACTAGTCGAGCCCTAGATTGCATGTCTAGCTCAATTGACCGCTACCAGCAGGTTAACATCGTAGACTCGTTCCGCATTATAGGTCCCGCCCAATAGGCGACAATAAATTGTAGCCGGCTAAAATATGCGCCAACGATTCGGAATTGTCTTACTTGTCGCTATATTCGAGTCCCAGAAATGACTCGATAGATGGTCTCTTCGTCGTATTCGATTTGACCATCGAGAACGAGTAGCGATAAGCCGTGAACGATCGACCAAGCGCGAAGCGCTGCCACCTTGCGTTCGTAGTCAGGCAAATCCTCTGGCATCAGTCGCGCGATATTCTCACGTAACGCGCGCATCGCACTTCCAACTCGACCGAGTTCACTATCGAGCAAGCTGATAGCCGGCGCGCAGCTGAACATGAGACGGAACAGCGCCGGATTATCAACGGCAAATTTTACGTACGCTGCTCCCGTCGCTCGAAAGCCATCCGCACCACCGCCTGCATCGGCCCCGGCCACTTGCTGAATAGCCGCAAGTTTTTCCATGCCCTCATGCGCTAAGGCGACGAGCAATGCCTCCTTGTCAGGAAAGTGACGATAAATGGCCGTTGCGCTAACCCCAACGTGACGTGCGACTTCGCGCAGGCCGATATCCTCCGCATTACGCTGCTGTAGTAATTCGAGGCCCGATTCGATTAGCGCTGCGCGCAAATCGCCATGGTGGTACGGCGCGTTTTTACCGGGCTTTTGCTTTATGTTGACACTGTTATCTTTTGTGCTCATGCTAGCACTGTAAACATTGCAACGTCGTTTTCCTATCAGGAGATGAAATCATGGCAAGTGTGATCGAAAAAACTATCCGCTCCACGGTAACAAAAGGGATTGATGCCATATCCGAATTCAATCGCAATCGGCGCTCAAGTCTGGATAAACCGCATCCCTATCTGACCGGAATTCACGTGCCAATGACGACTGAGGAAACGCTTAGCGACTTGGTAGTCGACGGCGAAATCCCGCTACAACTGGATGGTCGGTATTTACGCATCGGCCCTAACCCTGTGAGCACGCCTAACCCGGCCAACTATCACTGGTTTATTGGCGATGGCATGGCTCACGGTATACGGATACTGGACAGCCAAGCCGTGTGGTATCGCAATCGTTGGGTTCGTTCGACGGCCGTCAGTAAGGCGCTAGGAGAACAACCCAAGCCGGGCATCCGCAACCCGCGCTTTGACACGGCGAACACGAACATCATTGGCGTGAATGGACGGACCTTCGCGATCGTCGAGGCGGGCGGTAAGCCGGTTGAGCTTTCGAACGAACTCGAAACAATTGCCCACAACCCTTTTGACGGAACACTTAAACATTCATTTAGTGCGCACCCACATGTGGATATAGAGACTGGCGAGCAGCATGCGATTTGTTACGACGGAGAAACGGTGGATAAAGTCTGGCATGTCGTTGTTGATCCGAATGGCCAGGTGATCCGCGAGGAAGCCATTACAGTTAGCGATGGCCCGAGTATTCATGATTGCGCGATCACGAAAAATTACGTCTTGGTCTTTGATTTACCCGTTACCTTCTCGATGAAAGCCTTGCTGTCGGGGCTGTTATTTCCATACGCTTGGAACGAGAATCATCAAGCCCGCGTTGGCCTCCTGCCCCGCAACGGAACTAATGCTGACGTCGTGTGGTGTGATGTCGATCCAAATTATGTGTTCCACGCCGCGAACGCCTTCGAAACGGCCGACAAGAATGTCGTCGTCGATGTCATCGCGCACGATCGTATGTTTGCGCGCAGCACCTTGGGCCCGGACTCCATTCGCTCACGCTTTGAGCGGTGGACAATTGACCCATCCGCCAAGCAAGTTGATCGTCGTGTGCTACACGATCACAATCAAGAATTCCCAAGAATTGATGATCGCCAAACGGGACTGCCGTATCGCTACGCCTATTCGGTTGCACTGCCGATGGAAGATCACATAGAACTAACTATCGCCGCGACCCAATTGTTCAAGCACGACGTTGAGAATGCGACCACTGAAATGCGCGACTTCGGCAAGGACCGGCACCCAGGCGAATTCGTATTTGTCCCGCGAAACGAATCTGGTGCCGAAGATGCTGGCTGGCTAATTGGGTTAGTCGTCGATATGAGCAACGAGACCACAGCGCTCGAAATAATTAATGCGGATGATTTTACGGGTCCGGCTCAAGCCGTGATCCATATCCCGCATCGTATACCGCCGGGTTTTCATGGCAACTGGGTTGCCACGGCTTAACTTGTTTCTAGACGTGAATTAGCTTCGGTAACGGACAGCTTTTGGCGAGGTGCGCGAGTGAGAATAAATGTTCGCACTCGCAAATCTCTGATCTGTTCTACATAACGAAATAGTCGCTGGGAACGGCTTCCCACGTTAGCCCCGGAGCGAGGGCGCGCAAGGATGCGCCGAACGAATTCGTAACTACTTGGCGTGCACTCTCATCGACCCAGTAAACTATCTTGGTCCGACGGGCCACACGTGAGTTAGGCAACGCGATTAAGCCGAGATCGGCATTCGTCCCAGCTCATCATGGCTAGTTGCCCGTGAAATCGGCCTCGCGCTTTTCCATATAAGCATTGACCGCCAACTCGTGATCCGAACTCTGTGCGACCAGTAGGTGTTGGTCCGCGTCCATATGCATTAATGCTTGATCCAAGTGACTGCCGATCGCATTGACACTGCGTTTGATCATTTGCACAGCAATCGGCGCCTTTTTAACGTAGGTTTGCGCAAACGCTAAGGTGCGTTCCATTAACTCTGCATTCGGCACGATCTCTTCTAACAAACCCCAATTGAGCAGAGTCTCCGCAGCAACGCGTTCGCCGCCAGCGGCGAGCCGCAACGCGCGAGACTCACCAACGAGTCGCACCAGTCTTGGCAAGCTCTGCCACATCAAGTTGACGCCTAAATCGATTTCCGGATAAAAGATAAAGGAATCCTGCGCGCCAATGCGGAAATCTGTTGCTACGGCCAGACAGCCACCGCCGCCAGCAGCCGCGCCATTCCAAGCGCAGACGGTAATTTGATCAATGCCGAGTATGGCCCGCAATACCCTTTCGCCGATGCGCAAACGCCGGCGACGCAGAATCAAAGAGTCATCTTTTTTACTGCTTAGTTCGTTGAGGTCTGCGCCGGCGCAAAAATGCCGTCCTGCACCGGTGAATACAACGACCCGGGTATCCGTGTCTTCACGAAATCCCAATGCGCAATGCTCAAGTTCGGCTAGAAGATCGTAGTGCACGGCGTTGCACGCTTCTGGACGATTGAGCGTTACGATAGAGATGTGGTTGTCGGTCTGTACCGACAGGTACTTGTATGGTTCCATACTAAATTCACCCGGTTGAAGGATTCGCGGAAGCGCAATTGTACGCTGATTGTCGCGACCGAAAGCAGCCGGACGTATATGATTAACCGGTGAATTATTGTGCGACGCAGGCGAGGTACCCTTAAGTGGGGTTGCAAACGCAGCCGCCCCGCGAACACGATGGCTTGAAGCAAACAGCTATGCGCAATGCTTGGGTAGCACGTCGTTACTTAAATGAATCTTTTGGGCAATTTCGTAATTCGTGTCCCTCCATTAGATATTTTTAGTGCCTGCGCGTCGTGTCCGTCGAAGCATAACTAAATGCGGCGCAGCGTGCGTCCGCCATCAAACGTCTGAATTGATCCGAACTAACTCGAATTAATTCTTCGTGATCGCCTGCTTCGAAAAAAATATCGTCCCAACGGTCCTTAATTGACTCATCGATGATCGTCTGCAATCCATACGCATTTCCAAGTGCGGGTACAGCGCCTACTGCGCAGTCTGGGAACAAAATAGTTAACTCGTATTCCTTCGCAAGTTCCATCGTCTCTCGGGTCAATTCACTAAGCAGTTCGACGTCAATGTCTCGCGATGCCGGTAATACGGCGACGCGATATCTGCGCATCGTTCCGCTTTGCGTAGCTAGGACAACCGCTTTTGCGACTCGCGATGGTTCGATGTGCGTGGCGCGTGCGGATTCTTTCGAACTTTCTGTGTAATCGTGCGGAAACACATGGTAATCAATGTTGCGGTCGATTAAAAAATCGCTAATGGTGCTGGCAATCGGCATTGCTCTATCCTCCACCTATCCACTACACCTGATTATGGTCGCGGTTGTCAGATAGATCTCATTCGATCTTGATCTATCGATTTCTACGGCTAGATGCGCTTGGAATTAAGCAGTGAAATCTAGGGTGCAGCAATCCTTGGCCCATCGATGGGATTCTATGTACACCGAAGTCACCAAGCCTGGTTTACGAACTTTCGTCACTTGCTAACGTTGCAGCGGCACTCAGTAGCGTTGCGTTACCGCCAATTGCCGCCGTATTGACCGTGAACGTCTGCTCGGTTGCAAAGCGTAGTAGGTAATGCGGTCCGCCAGCCTTCGGACCCGTGCCGGATAGTCCGCAACCACCGAATGGTTGCACGCCGACCACGGCGCCGATCATATTTCTGTTTACGTATACATTTCCGACTTGTAAGTGATCACGAATATCCAGGGTGCGTTTTTCGATGCGGCTTTGAATGCCGACCGTGAGGCCGTAACCGAGGTCATTAATGTCGTCGATGAGTTGCGATAATTGCGTAGCGCGGTAGCGTAGGAAGTGCAACACAGGACCGAAAACTTCGCCACGGATATCGCTAACCGAATGTACCTCGATAATCGCCGGAGCGACGAAGTTGCCTTCATCTGTATCAGGTGCCTGCGGCCCACGATATAGCACGGCAAATTCATCGCTCGCTAATTCAATGTAATTCTCGAGTGCCTTGTGCGCGTCGCGATCGATAACCGGCCCCATATCAGAAGCAAGCTCCGCGGGGTCACCTACCTTCCAGGTCGCCAAAAATCCGATAAGCAGTTCTAGCACTCGCGGTGCGATATCTTCCTGAACGCACAGCACGCGTAGCGCACTGCAGCGCTGACCAGCACTGTTGAATGCCGACGACACCACATCGCGCACGACGTGCTCCGGTAAGGCCGAACTGTCGGCGAGCATAAAATTAACACCCCCAGTTTCCGCAATAAGGGTCGCTAAGGCGGTATCTCTAGACGCCAAGGTGCGATTAATCGCGCGTGCAGTATCAATCGAGCCGGTCATCGCGACCCCGGCGACTCGCGCATCGCTGAGTACGATCCCGCCAAGCATTTCACCGTCGCCGGGCAAAAACGCCAGCACATTATTTGGCACGCCGGCTGCATAGAGCAACTCACAAGCTCGCCAGGCAGTTAGTGACGTTTGTTCCGCGGGTTTTGCTATCACAGTGTTCCCCGCAATCAGGGCCGCGGCAATTTGGCCAACAAATATCGCGATCGGAAAATTCCACGGACTGATGCACACAAACACACCGCGAGCGCGCAAGCGCAACTGATTGGATTCGCCAGTCGGGCCCGGCATCAAATGTTCGTGCGCGAATAACTTACGGCCTTCGGCAGCGTAATAGCGAAAAAAATCGACCGCCTCGCGCACTTCATCGGTTGAATCGCGTAAAGTTCTTCCCGCTTCTAATACACATAAAGCAATCAGCTCGTCACGGTTCGATTCGAACAAGTTCGCTGCTCGCTCTAAAATA
>JBLFWZ010000035.1:0-24571 GCA_047611905.1 Gammaproteobacteria bacterium
ACGACAAAATCACCGCAGCTCCACCACTAAGCGAGACGTCCACCATGGTTCTCACGTTTCGTTCGAAAATAGCCTGTGCGTCCGGCGGTACCTGGTTCAAGCGGTCTGCGCCCTTCATGAGACCAATTTCGGCGTCGGCGACAGTCAGTTCTCGGTAAGCATTACGAACCCGCACGTAAAACAACCTTCGATTCAGGAACTAGATTATCCGGTTTGGCCGATCATGAAAGCCATACGGGCGAACATGAACATTACTGCAATCTGATTTGAGCTCGATGCCGGGTTGGACAATTTTAAAATCATTGTCCGCATGGTAGAAAATAACAATGCCGGGGTTAAATGGCATCACTCGTAGGGTTAGTTTGGCGAGCGCTTTGCGCAGTATTGAATCCGGGGACACCGGCGTTAATTACGCTTAGCTGCTTGTCGGGAAGAGCGACTTGCACCAACTCTCGTAACATTCCCGGCCAATTATCTTCGTAATTTAAGCGACAAATTCGCCGTAGTAGAAGCGCCGATCATCGCGATTCGAATTTCATTGTCAGCTTTCCTCAGGGCGAGAGAGTCCGGTCCCGAAATAAATCCATGATCGTCAATTCGTATCCTGGAGGTCGCGACCTGGCGCGGGTGGCTGCCTGAAAAAACTTGGCCAGGCTTAAACATAAAGCCCATAAACGGATGAAACTGGTAGAGGTCGGTAATTGCCTCGTCCGTAGCATCCCGTTCGTGCAATGCCAGTCCGAATCCTTTGCCTTGCAGAACGGAGACCGACCGTGTGGCCAGTTCTATAACGCCGAAAAACCCTACTAGAGTGACAGCAGTCCCGAAAACGCAGTAGGCAAGAGTTCGAGATTTGCTTAACGGTTTCGTTTCGATAGTTGAAAGTCTAAATTGCGTCGTTCTTGTAACGAACTGTCCAGTTCCGCTGTTATAGGTGAATCAAATTCCCGATCACCGTTCAATAACAGCGGGTAATTCGCTATAGTCTCACCGCTCGAACACGACGTCGATGCGGCGCCCAGTTTAAATTTTTCGAAAAGGGCTGTTGGGCCTGGTAAGAACCGTGGCCCGGGCTCGCCATAAAAAATGGCCCACAGCGTGCCTCGTCGCCGCTTTTAAACAACCAGATTTACATACATTAACCTTCTCATGACGGGTTTTAGGTGAACAAATGAATCTCCATGAATACCAAGCAAAATCGCTTTTTCAGGATTACGGCATAGCAATCCTGCCCGGTAAACCAGCTAGCACCCCGGAAGAAGCCGTGGCAAATGCGAAAGCCCTCGGGGGCAATGCATGGTTGGTTAAAGCCCAAGTGCACGCCGGCGGACGCGGCAAGGCCGGCGGCGTAAAATTTGTCAAATCCGCCGATGAAGTAGAGGCTGCTGCACGCGCGTTGCTCGGCACCCAGCTAATTACGCAGCAATCTGCGCCGGATGGACAACCAGTGAATATCGTCCTAGTGGATTCGGCCGCGGATATTGCACACGAATTGTACCTTGGCGCCGTCGTCGACCGTGGCACGCGCCGGGTCACTTTTATGGCTTCTTTAGCTGGCGGTATGGATATCGAAGAAGTTGCAGCAACAACCCCAGAAAAGATCGTCACGATCGGTATCGACCCCGTTCTCGGCATCCAGGATTACCAGTGCCGGTTAGTTGGCTTTGCGCTCGAACTCAATTCGGATCAGCGCAAACAGCTGAGTACGTTTCTAAAAGGTCTTTATCGATTATTCATCGACAAGGATTTGAGTCTTGTAGAGATAAACCCGCTCGCCATACTAAAAGATGGGAGTCTTGCTGCGCTCGATGGAAAAATCAATGTCGATGACAGCGCGCTCTACCGACAAACCATCGCCGAATGGCGCGACCCTACGCAAGAAGATGAAAAGGAGCGCAAGGCGCAAGAATTCGACCTGAACTACGTGACCCTCGACGGCAATATCGCGTGCATGGTTAATGGCGCAGGGCTCGCAATGGCCACCATGGACATTATTAAGCTGAGCGGCGGCGAACCGGCCAATTTCTTAGACGTTGGCGGCGGCGCTACGGCCCAAAGGGTTGCGGAAGCATTTAAAATTATCGTCTCCGACCCAAAAGTAGAAGCTATTTTAGTCAATATTTTCGGCGGCATCGTACGCTGCGACCTAATTGCTGAAGGCATCATTCAGGCCGTAAAAGAGGTCGGGGTAAGCGTACCGGTTGTTGTGCGTCTGGAAGGTACTAATGTTGACGAAGGAAAGAAATTGCTAGCAGAAAGCGATCTAGCAATAACCAGCGCCGAGAATCTCGCCGATGCGGCCGTCAAAGTCGTAGCAGCCGTAGGAGGAAAATAATCATGTCTATACTCGTCGATAAAACAACCCGCGTGCTGGTCCAAGGTTTCACTGGTAAACAAGGAACTTTCCACGCCGAGCAGGCGCTTGCTTATGGCACCAAAGTCGTCGGTGGAGTTACCCCTGGACGCAGCGGTGAGTCGCATCTCGGATTACCGGTCTACGACACAATGCACGCAGCGGTAGCGGCTACTGGTGCGACTGCCACCATGATTTTCGTTCCGCCGCCGTTCGCCACAGACGCGATCGTTGAAGCAGCTGATGCAGGCATCGAAGTGATCGCTTGCATCACGGAAGGCATCCCTGTGCTCGATATGTTGAGAGTGAAGGCGAGCTTGATGAACCGCGAAGGCATTTATCTGATTGGTCCGAACTGCCCAGGGGTTATTACCCCTGGAGAATGCAAAATGGGCATTATGCCAGGCGCAATTCACCTGCCGGGTAAGATTGGAATCGTATCGCGTTCTGGAACACTAACCTACGAAGCCGTCCACCAGACAACACTGGCGGGTCTCGGACAAACAACTTGCGTTGGGATTGGCGGCGATCCGATCCAAGGGATGAATTTCATCGATTGCCTCCAGCTTTTCCAAGCCGATGACGATACTCAAGGGATTATCATGGTAGGAGAAATCGGCGGGTCCGCTGAGGAAGAAGCGGCCGAATTTATCGCATCAAATGTGACTAAACCCGTGGTCGGATATATCGCCGGCGTAACGGCGCCGGCCGGCAAACGGATGGGGCATGCAGGCGCAATAATCTCGGGCGGCAAGGGCACAGCGGACGATAAGTTTGCCGCACTTGAGGCCGCCGGAGTCCATACCGTGCGATCGCCTGCGGAACTGGGCTCAGCGATGAAGGCTGCGCTGTAATCTTGAATAACCGGCGGCGACGACGAATGTCGCCGCCAACTACTTTGATCCTGATATGATGCCATGAACGGACGTCTTAGGCTGGGCATGGCCCAGCTGAACCTTTGTGTCGGCGATATCGACGGTAATACATCGAAGATAATCGAAACAATTATTGATGCGCGCGATCGTTTGCAGATCGACCTCATCGCATTTCCAGAACTCGCCATCACGGGTTACCCCCCAGAAGACTTGTTATTTCGCCCGGAACTCCATCGGCGAGTCGAACATGCTATCGAAATAATTTCCCACGTCACGAACGGCATAACCGTCGCGCTCGGGCATCCGGAACAAGTTGGAGAGGACCTATTTAACAGCTGCTCAATTATTCGCGACCGGGTGTTAATTGCGCGCTACCAAAAACACCAGCTTCCAAATTACGCGGTGTTCGATGAAAAGCGTTATTTCACGGCGGGACACGAAACATGCGTCGTCGAAGTTGCTGGTTTTCGCCTATCTATTAGCATTTGCGAAGACATTTGGGAGCCGCAAACGGCGGCGGCGGCACTGTCGGCAGGCGCGGAATTGATCCTCAACATCAACGCATCGCCCTACCGAATAGAAAAACGTAGCGCGAGGTTGAACGCTTTGCGGGACGCCGTGGCAGTATCGGGGTTGCCGATTGCGTACGTCAATTTAGTCGGCGGCCAGGACGAACTCGTGTTCGACGGCGGTTCTCTAGTGGTAGACGCAACCGGTGAAGTGGTCGTTAAGGTGAAAGAGTTTGAAGAAACCGTCGCGGTGGTCGATATCACGCGATCGAATAATCAGCTCGTCTTTAACGGTCCGGATGACGGTTATACGGATCATCTTGAAAATGTTTATGCGGCCCTAGTGCTCGGTGTACGAGATTATATCGGCAAGAACAATTTTCCAGGCGCTGTACTCGGTCTGTCAGGTGGTATTGATTCCGCCTTAACTTTAGCCATCGCCGTGGACGCGATCGGTGCGGAGCGAGTCCGTGCGGTTTCGATGCCGTCTCGATATACCGCTCAGATGAGTATCGATGATGCCTTAGAACAGGCTCGACGCCAGGGCTGTGAGTGCCACGTAATACCGATCGAAAAACCATTCGGTGCGTTCAACGACGTGCTTCACGAGCTGTTCGCCGAACGTGACGCCGATGTCACCGAAGAAAATATGCAGGCGCGATGCCGTGGCGTCATATTAATGGCTATTTCGAACAAACTCGGGCAAATGGTCTTGGCGACGGGTAATAAGAGCGAAATGTCTGTTGGCTATGCGACTCTATATGGCGATATGGCCGGCGGATTTGCACCGCTAAAGGACGTTCCAAAAACGCTGGTTTATGCGTTATCCAAGTGGCGCAATAGTCAGTCAATCGTTATTCCGGAGCGAGTAATAGAACGTCCGCCAACGGCGGAGTTAGCGCCCGACCAGGCAGACACCGACAGTCTTCCTCCGTACGATGTTCTCGATCCAATCCTTGAAGACTATATCGAACACGACTTGACGCCGTTACAGATATCGGCAAAAGGATTCGATCTTGAAATCGTTCGGCGGGTCACAAAAATGGTCGATCGCAATGAGTATAAAAGGCGCCAGGCGGCACCCGGCGTGAGAGTATCCGAACGCGCATTCGGGCGCGACCGACGCTTTCCGATAACCTCGCGCTACAGTGAACAAGCTGCGACGCCGCCCTCATCGGTTGACGGTTAAAGCGCCTCGGCATTATCGAACCGCTGTTTTATTGACTTCGGTGATGCCTGGATGATTCGGGTAATTAAGTTCCAAGACCCTTAAAGCGTCGTTAGACAAATCGTTCAATTCAAGAACCTTGTAGGATTTTGCCAATAACACCAATGCCTCCGGCATGGCTGGCGTCTGCTGGTAATTTTCGACCACATTGCGCGCTCTGTTTGCGGCAGCGACGAAGGCGCCACGACGCATGTAAAAATTCGAGACGTTTACTTCGTGTTGGGCCAAAATATTACGCAAATGTCGCATGCGTAATTCGGAATCATCCACGTAGCGGCTCTTCGGAAACTCCTGAATCAAACCAGAAAAATCTTTAAATGAACGCAATGCTGCGCCAGGATCGCGCTGCGACGGATCGCGGGGGATGATTCGGGCGGTCAATCCCCGACCTATATTGAAATTGATCAGTCCGCGCAGGTAATAGGCATAATCAGTGTGTGGGTGGGTCGGATTGAGCTGTATAAATCGATCGATCTGGCCTAGTGCATCAGCCGAGTTCTCCGACTTATAGTGGCAATAGGCAAGCTCAAGCATCGCTTGCGCGGCATACGGGCCAAATGGATAGCGCGATTGCAATCGTTGGTAATTCTCGATCGCGCCGCCACACTGTCCTGTATCGAGCGAATCCTTAGCTGCTAGATAAAGCTTCTGTTCGGGCCAGTTATCGGGCGAGTCATCCTCGGATTTTTCACCGAACAGGCTGCAGCCGAGCGTGCTTAATAATGCCGCAATCAAGCAGGCCATCAACACAGGGCGCACTACCCTCGCAATAGTATTTGGCGGCGACTTTCTAAGTAGAGATAATTCGTTCATAAGGTCCTGGCGATACGTTTCGCGCTATTGTATGACTAAGTATTTATCCGCACCACACAACACTGCCCAAGCAAGTTAGAGCAAATACTATGAGTGACGTTCGACATCATAACGCCGAATTCACGACGACGGAGGCGGGTATGCGGCTTGATCAGGCGCTGGCGAAGATTTTTTCGGAATATTCGCGCTCGTCTATCAAAGGGTGGATCGAATCCGGTCACGTCACCGTCAACGCTCAGATGTGTCGTCCACGCTATACCGTGAGGACCGGGGATGTGGTCCAGCTGACGGCGATCCTTGAAGCAGGTAAAGATCTGGAACCGGATGTCGTGGATTTCCAGGTCGTGCATGCCGACGAGGACTGTATCGTCGTCCACAAGCCTGTCGGTTGCGTGGTCCACCCCGGCGCCGGCAATAACCGGAACACGCTGGCAAACGGACTCATTCAGAATTTTCCTGAACTGGCCGCGTTGCCGCGTGCGGGTCTCATCCATCGTCTCGACAAAAATACTTCCGGGCTGCTGATTGTTGCGCGCACTAGTAAAGCTTATCAATTACTTATCAAGCAAATGGCGGCCCGCGGAATCAAAAGAATCTACGATGCAGTTGCCAACGGAAAGTTCATTTCGGGCGGCACCATAGACGCACCAATCGGCCGTGACCCAGGCAATCGAACACGCATGACCGTCCGCGAGGGTGGGCGAAACGCCGTGACGCATTATCGAATTACGACTAAATTTCGCATGCACACGCATCTGGAAGTAGAACTAGAAACAGGCCGAACGCATCAGATCCGGGTCCACCTAGCCCATGTTGGACATCCGATTGTTGGAGACGGTCGCTACGGCGGTCGCTTGCTTCTGCCCCCACAACCGCATTTCGAACTAGAAGATAAGCTGCGACATTTTCCGCGTCAGGCGCTGCATGCCCGACGTCTCGAATTCGAGCACCCAATACATTCGACTAGGATCTCCCTCAAAAGCCCGATGCCGAGCGACATGCGTGCGCTGCTTGGTGCGTTAGCCACCGACCTGTCCGCGCTAAGCGATTAAATAGTGAAAGTCATTGCACCGGAGCTTGCGTTCGCGCGCACAGTCCGCGCGTTTACAACAACTCGCGTTGGAGGAGCCAGTTGTGGAAAATTCACGGGTCTTAACCTTGCCACACACGTTGGCGACCTTGTGGCCTCAGTTAGCGAAAATCGACGCCTCGTCGAAAACACTCAGAACCTCCCCGCTACGCCACGCTGGTTAAACCAAGTCCACGGCACCCGAATCGTTAACGCACACGAGATTCGCCGGTCGGACATACCAAACGCGGACGGCTCCTACACAGATAAGGCTGGCGTCGTGTGCGCCATCATGAGCGCCGACTGCCTACCAATTGTCATTGCTGATAGTTTTGGGCAGGAAGTTGCAACGCTCCATGCGGGTTGGAAAGGCTTGCTAGAAGGTGTGGTGCCCGCAGCAATCGATCGCTTTCGCGCCTCGGCCGCGCACCTCAGCGCTTGGATCGGCCCTGGCATCAGCGTCGATGCGTATGCCGTCAAACGCAACTTTCGAGACTGGTTCGTGAGCAAAAATGAGGCCTATGAGCCGGCGTTTCGACAAGAGTTCGGCGTATGGCATGCGGATTTGTATTTACTAGCACAAACGCAACTTCGTGATCTGGGCGTCGCCACCGTGAGTCGCTATCAGGGCTGTACCTACGGCGAACCAACGCAATTTTTCTCTTATCGACGGGACGGTGTGACAGGACGCATGGCGACTCTAGCGTGGATCGAAGAGCCTTAAGTTACAGGCAAGCCAAGTGCCACTTTTTGGTAACTTGAAACGCGCGACATCGCCATATTGCCAGCACCTTGATGTTCTCGGTTGAAGGGATGTCATTTAGAGCTCCTCTGGCGCCCAGAATTCTAGAAATCGACGGGTATTTGCTTGGCGCGAACAACTGCTTTTTTGGACGGTTTTTGGCTGTGCGCGAAGTCTCAAACAGCATGAAAATTCGTCGATGCAGTAGCTATTTACCGCCTTTTCATCTACCATTTTAGTTCGTATAGCCCACTAAAATAAAAGGCACGTAGAGCATGGCAGTATCCACGAACCGGGTACCATTGAGCGGCCTCGCCAGAAAACTCGTGGCAGACGGTCTCCTTGACGAGGTGTCCGCGCAAGATGCGTTCCGCGAAGCATTAGATAGCAAACTCCCTTTCGTTAAATTCCTCGTCGACAATCAAATCAGCACCGCGAAAATTATTGCCGAGGCAGCGTCTCAGGAATTCGGTGTTCCGCTGCTCGATATTGAGGCAATGGATCTCGATCCTGAAGTCCTCAAGCTAGTGAGCGAAGAATTAATCAGGAAACACCATGCCGTGCCATTATTTAAGCGCGGCAACAGAGTCTACATCGGTGTGTCCGATCCAACGAACTTACAGGCGCTCGACGAAATTAAGTTCCATATCGGTGCAAATACCGAAGCTGTCGTTATCGAAGAAGATAAACTCGCGAAAGCCATTGACAGGGCTATTGAAGCAGCCGACACCGGGCTCGGTGACATGGATGACACAGATTTCGACAACCTCGACGACCTCGAAGTTGGCGGCGCTACGCCCGATGCAGAAGAAGACTCCGAAATTGATGATGCCCCGGTGGTTCGCTTTGTGAACAAAGTGCTGTTGGATGCGATCAAAAAAGGCGCATCGGACTTACATTTCGAACCCTACGAAAAATATTACCGCGTTAGATTCCGCATCGATGGTGTGCTCGAGGAAATCGCGAAACCGCCGTTGGCACTTGCAAACAAAATTGCGGCGCGCATAAAGGTGATGTCGAGACTTGACGTCTCGGAGCGACGTGTCCCCCAAGATGGGCGTATCAAACTCAAATTATCAAAATCGAAATCAATCGATTTTCGCGTTAGCACTTGCCCGACCTTATTCGGCGAAAAAACCGTCATGCGTATCCTCGATTCGGATGCAGCAAAATTACAGATCGACCAACTGGGCTATGAAGATTTTCAGAAAGATTTATTCCTGAAAAATTTACATAAACCCTATGGGATGTTCCTTGTGACAGGCCCGACCGGTAGCGGCAAAACAGTCTCACTGTACACCGGGATAAATATTCTTAATCAAGCAGACATCAATATATCGACCGCTGAAGATCCAGTCGAAATTAACCTTGCGGGTGTTAATCAGGTGCAGGTTGACGAACGCACTGGGATGACCTTTCCAAAAGCCTTAAAAGCGTTTTTGCGACAGGATCCAGATATTATTTTGGTTGGCGAGATCCGTGACTTAGAAACAGCATCCATCGGCGTTAAAGCGGCGCAGACTGGCCACATGGTTATGTCGACACTGCATACGAACGACGGACCGCAAACCCTCACGCGCCTACAAGACATGGGCATTCAGCCGTTTGCGGTTGCGACAACAATTAATCTTATTACAGGCCAACGTCTCGCACGCCGGTTGCATCCAGATTACCGAGTGCCGTTAGACATACCTCCCGAAGCACTACTTGACGAAGGCTTCACCCAAGAAGAAATCGACGCTGGTGTGAAGCTATTTGCGCCGGGAGACGGTGGCGTAGATTGCCCTAGTGGCTACAAGGGCCGCTGTGGTATTTACCAAGTAATGCCGATTTCGGACGCGATGAAACGCCTGATTATTGAAGGAGCAAACGCCGTACATCTCGCCGACCAAGCGGCCGTAGAAGGGGTTTGGGATATTCGGAAATCGGGTCTCGCAAAGGCGCGAGCCGCGGTTACGAGCCTCGCGGAAATCAACCGCGTAACAGTGGAGTAAATCATGGCGGATACAGCAGTAAAATCAGACATGTTTGTCTGGGAAGGCGTCGATCGGCATGGCAAGCGTGTCAAAGGCGAGATGTCGGGTCGCAGTGACGCACTAATTAAAGCGACGCTTCGCCGTCAAGGCGTCAACCCGCTAAAAGTAAAAAAGAAGCCAAAATCACTGTTTGCGGCAGGCGGCAAAATTACAACCAAAGACATTACGGTGTTCTCACGCCAGCTGGCAACGATGATGTCCTCCGGCGTGCCACTTGTTCAATCGTTTGAGATCGTTGGCCGCGGCCACGAAAACAAGGCAATGCAAGATCTCATCTTAGCGATTAAGGGCGACGTTGAGTCGGGCACTGCGCTCAATGAAGCGCTTGGCAAGCACCCTCTACAATTCGACGAATTGTACGTAAACCTCGTAACGGCCGGCGAACATGCTGGTATCTTAGAGGAAATCCTACATAAACTGGCGACCTATATGGAGAAAACCGAGGCGCTAAAATCCAAGATCAAAGGTGCCTTGTTTTACCCCATTGCCGTTGTCGTTATTGCCTTTGTCATTACCTGCATTCTAATGATTTTCGTGATCCCGCAGTTCCAAGAATTATTTTCTGGCTTCGGCGCCGATCTTCCGGCGCTAACGCAGATTGTGATCAACATGTCGAAATGGTTCCAAGAATTCTGGTGGGTGTTAATCGGCGGGATCATCGGTACCGTAGTCGGATTAATTAAGCTAAAGCAGCGGTCATTGAAATTCGCACATTTGATGGATCGAATTTCCTTAAAACTGCCAGTAATCGGCGACATTCTGGAGAAATCAGCCATTGCACGGTTCGCACGTACTTTAGCGACGATGTTCGCGGCTGGAACGCCTCTGGTAGAAGCGATGACGTCTGTTGCCGGAGCATGTGGCAATATTGTGTTTTATGATGCCACGCTCAAGATGCGTGACGAAATAGCGACCGGTACGCAGCTACAAGTGAGTATGCGAGACATTAACCTTTTCCCCAACATGGTCGTGCAAATGGTCGCAATTGGTGAGGAATCGGGAGCGCTCGACGCGATGCTCAGTAAGGTTGCCGACTGGTACGAGCAAGAGGTCGACGATGCCGTCGACGCGCTAACGAGTCTTTTAGAACCCATTATCATGGCGGTACTTGGTGTGATTATTGGTGGACTCGTGATCGCCATGTACTTACCAATTTTCAAAATGGGTCAGGTCGTTTAGCACGATTCGCTAACAAAGCCCGCACTGGACGCGGTTGGCGACCGGTATGTTCTACCGATTGACCATACCAGTTAGCCGAAGCGGCTGTCGTTGTGCAACAGCTCCTTAATTTAGCGCACGTTGAACTCAGTTCCACGTTACCCGACGCGCAATTCGCGCTGTAAGCCCAACCGCGGGACCAGCCAGACTAACTTCATTCACCGTGAGATTGGCGACCCAAAATTGTGATAGAGCTGCTGCAACTAAACCCGACTTTATTCACCGTTGTTGCAGGCATTATGGGCCTGCTTGTCGGCAGCTTCCTCAATGTGGTCATTCATCGCTTGCCCTTAATGATGGAGCGAGAGTGGCGCGGCGAGTGCGAGTCTTTTTTAAGTAGTGATTCAACACCCGACGAATCGGAACCTTTCAATTTAATGACGCCACGTTCGCGTTGCCCATCGTGCAATCATGAAATCAGCGCGTTGGAGAATATTCCCGTAATCAGTTACGTCGTGCTGGGCGGAAAATGTAAAGCCTGTAAAGCATCAATCTCGGCCCGCTATCCGGTAATTGAGGTGACCAGTGCCATTGTCGCGATCGCGGTATCACTGCGCTTCGGATTTGGCGCCGCAGGTATCAGCGCATTGGCTTTGTCATGGTGCCTTATTTCGCTCGCTGCGATCGACATGGATACGCAATTGTTACCGGACGCAATCACGCTCCCGCTCCTGTGGGCGGGAATAATCGTAAATTTTTTCGGCGTATTCGTAAGTCTCAAGGAATCTGTGCTCGGCGCCATCTTGGGCTACTTGTCGTTATGGACTGTGTTTTGGGGATTCAAGCTCGCGACCGGCAAGGATGGAATGGGATATGGAGATTTCAAGCTCCTGGCAGTACTGGGTGCCTGGTTAGGATGGCAAGTTCTTCCCATTGTGATTATTGTCTCCTCGGTTGTGGGTGCCTGTTTCGGCATCTCGATGATGTTATTCGCGGCTCACGATAAATCAAAACCAATCCCCTTCGGCCCCTATCTCGCGATCGCCGGCTGGATCGCTCTGATCTGGGGTGACGATATTACGCAACGCTACCTATTCGGTACCGGTTCTCTATGAGCGTTTTCGTCGTCGGGCTAACGGGTGGAATTGGCTCGGGCAAGTCAGCGGTCTGTCGGGAGTTCGAGCGCCTCGATGTGCCGATCGTCGATGCTGATATTGCGTCTCGCGAAGTAGTCGCACTCGGGACAACGGGATTGCTAGCTGTTGTTACGGCCTTCAGCACCGACATTTTGAATACCGAAGGCACCATCGATCGTGCGAAGCTGCGACAATTGATCTTCGAAGATGAAAGCAAACGAAAAAAACTAGAATCTATCCTTCACCCGTTGATCCGCGATCGTATAAATTCCCAACTCGAAGAAATCCAATCCCCTTACTGCATTCTATGTGTGCCGTTGCTGGTCGAGAAACGCGGCTACGAGAATCTTGACAGGATATTAGTTATCGACTGCCCTATCGAAATTCAGATAGAGCGCGTTATGGCTCGAGACGATTTAACGCGTGTACAAGTGGAGTCGATTATGCAAACGCAAGCTTCCCGTGAGCAGCGGTTGCGCTTAGCTGACGACATCGTTGAAAATGCAGCAGGACTTGATTCGCTCCGCGGCCCAGTGGAAGCCTTACACACAAAATATCTCATGGCCGCGGAATAACTAATGCTAGAGCGCAAAATAAATGAGCAGCGAAATCGGAGCCCAAAGCAAACTATTCCCGGAGGCTGACAGCGTCACCGTGTTCGAGCAGCCGCTCAACGAGCGAATACGTAACTGCTTGCGGCTTGAACATCTCTTTTCAGCGATTCGCACCGGCTTGGATGGTGAAAGTGAATGGCACGCTAGAGCCGCCATCGTGAGCACGCTAGAAGTCTGTGATTTACTCACTCGCACCGACATCAAGGGCGAATTAATTAAAGAGCTGGAACGTCACGTCGCAAAGATTTCTGGACTGCGGAACAATCCCGGTGTCGACCAGGCGACACTTGAGGAGATTCTTGCACAAGTCGGCCCCCTTGTTAGTGAGTTGAAATCAACTGCCTGCCACCCCGGCGCGACTCTGCGGGCCGACGAATTAATCAGTCAGGTGAAACAACGCGTTTCAATACCTGGCGGTACGTGCAATTTTGATCTGCCCGCGTTTCATCACTGGCTGAGCAAACCCTTGGCCGTGCGCTCCGCACACCTCAGGAACTGGCTATCGGATCTAGTCATTATCGAAAGCGCCGTGTCGAAAGTGCTAAAGATGTTACGCGAGAGTTCGTCGGCTCGCTCGTTATCGGTTGACGATGGTCTTTATCAACAGCAGCTCGATCCAGCGTTGCAATGTCAGCTGATTCGACTAACCGTCGATAACGCGCTGGACGTTTTCCCAGAAATTAGCGGAGGCAAGCATCGATTCGCGGTGAGGTTTTTTCGCCAGCCCGATAGCAAGGGTCGGCCAATTCAAGCCCGGGAAGTGGTTAATTTCAATCTCCAGTGCTGCGCAATCTAACCGAACCGGGTCATTTTAGGTCGCGAGTTGCAATCTGCTCGGTGACATCGCGAGTTTCGGCTAACTCCGTTGCTTTTGCAAGCATCGACAAGTCGGTCGGGAGAAAACTCCGATGCAACGCGATACCTTGGCATCCTGCGCTTATCGCACGTGCTAGATCGATCTCGTCGAAATCCCCTTTGATGTAAACCGGTATATTGGTTCGTTGAACTAAGTTTTCGAGCTCGGTCCATTCGATGCCCGAAAGACCAACTCGTCGATTGTCGAAATTTTGGGCAAGAACAATACCGAAGTCGGCTCCGTTGAGTTCCGCTCGCCTGAGCTCGTGGGTTTCCTTACAAACAACGCCAACAAAAATATCGCGGTGGTGGTCACCAAGATCATAGAAATTTAATGCCTGCGTTTTTGAGACAATGCCGCGCTCACCAATCGCCTCATCGATAAACAGAAGCTTGGTGCCAATTTCTCGGCACAATTCAACACCTGCAATAATTCGAACCTTTCGCGACCTAGCGGGGACGCTAGCCGAAAATTGCAAGCAGTTCCCCAGCCCGGCTGAGGTTCGGGATTTAAATTGCTCGACAGGGAATGCGTCGTTGGCGGCAGATAAACTACGCGTGAGTAATATCCGCGGCAATGATGCGGCCCGAATTATCGGTTCGTTCGCAGCGGGAAAACTATACTTATGAAGTTGAGAAGGTGGAACCCAGACTATTTGCTGCCCTTCACGACCACTTTCCGCTCCATCCCAGTGTGATACTTCCCATGTGTCAAGCTCAACCGCCTTGGTTGGATACTCGTATTGCAGCCGCAACAGCGGAGTCGCCCGGTGGATAGTTATTCCTAACTCTTCATGAAGCTCTCGTTTGAGCGTCGCGAAGCGACTTTCGTTTGGCTCCCGTTTCCCTCCTGGAAATTCCCATAGGCCTCCTTGGTGCGCATCCTTGTGTCGTAGCGACAGTAGGATCTTGCTATCAGCACGACGAATTACACCAGCGACTACTTCAACTCTCGGATTTGGGATGATTGCCACGCTCTGGACCTCGTATCGTACGCCTACAGCTTTATTCGGCGCCGTAATATTGTCATCTTGGGCACTAGATTTTAGGTCGATGAACGCTCGAATTCAGCGCCATTAGCGCGCCACGATCGCTGCCTTTATTCCCCTGATCAAACGCCTAGATGCTCGCTCGTTCTGGCAGGTGTTCCAGGGGAAAATCGTTCGCACGTTCGCCTTGGGACGGCTTGAATATAGGCCTTGGTGAGAAGTTCACGGGCCGTCGAACTTATCAATCCAGAGATCTAAAACCTGAGGCATTATCCGGCATATCTGAGGGATAATTCCGCCTAAGCGCAACACCCGGTTCCGAGAGCTCAGATCTTAAACGAGTTTTCCGTGGCACTGCTTGTATTTCTTTCCCGAGCCGCAGGGACATGGATCGTTTCTCCCAACCTTTTGCCCTTTACGGACGAACGGTGCGTTGTCGCGCGTCTCCACATTACGTGCGCCGGTGTCCATCGTTAGCGCGTTGTCAGGCGCGCGGTGCTGAAATTCCATCTCGGCAAGTTTTTGTCGACGTTGTTCTTCGACGGCGGCAACGTCCTCGCGTTCCTTTACCTCGACCTTCGAGAGGACAGAAATCACTTCGAGCATGATCTCATCGAGCATCCGCGAAAACATTTCGAACGCTTCACGTTTATATTCCTGTTTGGGGTTCTTTTGTGCAAAACCGCGTAGATGGATCCCTTGGCGAAGATAATCCATCGCTGCCAGGTGGTCTTTCCAACGACTATCCAAGATTTGCAGCATGATCGCCTTTTCGAACTGGCGCATCGCTTCTGGCCCAACGAGTTCATCCTTGGCGTTGTAAGTATTCTCGATACTTTCGAGTATTCGGCTACGCAGGCCCGCCTCGTCCAGCTGATCGTCCGATTCCAACCAAGCTGCTACGTCGCAACGCTGGGCGAATTCCGACTCTAAAGCACGGGTGAGGCCCTCGACTTCCCACGACTCATCGAAGCTTTTCGGCGGAATGAATCGGTCGATGAATTCGCTAACGACGTCGTGTCGAATTCCCTTAATATTCTCGGAAACGTCATCTGCTTCCATGAGTTCCCGACGTTGTTCGTAGACGTGTTTGCGTTGATCATTTGCGACATCATCAAATTCAAGTAACTGCTTTCGGATATCGAAATTTCGACCTTCAACTTTTCTTTGTGCGTTTTCAATTGCCTTTGTTACCCATGGATGCTCAATCGCTTCGCCCTCTTCCATGCCTAGTTTCTGCATCAGGCCCGCGACCTTCTCCGAGGCAAAGATTCGCATCAAATTGTCCTCGAGCGACAAATAGAAACGACTAGAACCCGGATCGCCTTGACGACCAGAACGACCACGCAATTGATTATCTATGCGGCGCGATTCATGCCGCTCCGTGCCGATGATATGCAGCCCACCTGACTCTAGAACTGTGTCGTGCCGTTGTTGCCAATCCAAATTTAATGCCGCGACTTCTTCTTCCGTGGGTTCATCTAGCTTTGCCAACTCTGATTCGAGCCCGCCACCGAGTACAATATCGGTTCCACGGCCAGCCATGTTCGTAGCCACTGTAACGGTGCCCGGCCGCCCCGCATCAGCAATAATTTGTGCCTCGCGTTCATGAAATTTTGCGTTAAGCACTTGATGCTTTATTTTTTCTTTATCTAAAAAGTCAGACAGATACTCAGAGCTATCGATCGATGCCGTTCCAACTAATACTGGTTGTCCCGTTTCTATACACTCGCGGATATCTTCAATGATGGCTGCGTATTTTTCTTTTGTCGTTAGGAAAATAACATCGCCGAGGTCATCGCGAACCATATCCCTGTGGGTCGGGACGACCACGACTTCCAGACCGTAGATTTGCTGGAATTCGTAAGCTTCCGTGTCCGCGGTGCCTGTCATACCGGATAGCTTGTCATACAAGCGGAAATAATTTTGATACGTTATCGACGCTAAGGTCTGGTTTTCCTGCTGTATCGATACACCTTCTTTCGCCTCCACTGCTTGGTGTAGTCCTTCGGACCAGCGCCTTCCTGCCATTGTCCGGCCCGTGAACTCATCCACGATCACGATCTCGCCGCTCTGGACGACATAATCGACATCGCGCTTAAACAAGACGTGGGCGCGCAACGCTGCGTTAACGTGTGCCATTAGGGAGATATTCACGGCGCTGTATAAGCTTTCGCCTTCTGCAAGCAGGCCGTTTTCCGTTAATAAAGCTTCCACATTTTCGTGGCCTTGTTCGGTCAGATTGACTTGACGCGATTTCTCGTCCACAGAGTAATCCCCGTCGCCTTCTTCGCCTTCCTCCGTCTCTCCTTGCTGGCGGGTCAGTTTAGGAACGATTTGGTCAATCTTGGCGTAGATATCGCTCCGGTCATCGGTGGGGCCCGAAATTATGAGCGGAGTTCGAGCTTCATCAATCAAGATTGAATCGACTTCATCAACAACTGCGTAGACCAGTTCGCGTTGGACGCGCTGATCGGCCGAAAAGGCCATGTTGTCGCGGAGATAATCGAAGCCGAATTCGTTGTTCGTGCCATAGGTAATATCGGCGTTGTAGGCCGCTTTTCGGTCGTTGGGATCCATACCCGAAAGCACCACGCCAACACTCATACCTAAGAAGGAATGGATTCGCCCCATCCATTCAGCGTCTCGTTTCGCCAAATAGTCGTTAACTGTGATTACGTGGACGCCGCGACCAGACAACGCGTTCAAGTACGTGGCCAAGGTTGCGACAAGCGTCTTACCTTCGCCGGTGCGCATTTCCGCGATCTTGCCTTGGTGCAGAACCATCGAGCCTTGCAGCTGAACGTCAAAATGGCGCATGTTCAAGGCCCGCTTACCGGCTTCACGAACAAGCGCAAAGGCCTCCGGTAAGAGGTCGTCAAGGGTTTTCCCGTCTGCTAACTGGGTCTTAAAATCTTCGGTTTTTTCTCTCAACTGCTCATCGCTGAGGGCCTCAAACTGTGTCTCAAGTGCGTTGATTGCGACAATCGGCTTGCCTAGTTTCTTCAAATATCGGTCGTTGCGGCTACCGAATACTGATCGGATTAGTTTTTGCGGCAATTTGAGGGGATTTACGCTCATACGGGTCTCTATCTGGTTTTCATTTGCGTGAGTCGCGCGTGCGCCTCAAATTGGAAAGCGGAATCAAATGATTTATCAGCGCTTGCTAGCGTGATTGCTGCTCGGGTCAGAGCCTACATAGAATCCCATGAAGTGCCTGCTTTTCGTGCGCGATTCACGTTACGGGAGCCTATGCTCGCTGGAGCACTAGTGTAGCAAAATAGAGAGGCAAGCTGGCAGGGATATTGAGGAACTTAATTTGCGGCGGCTTGTTTTATGAAGTTCCTTGGATTGACGACTTTTCCATTGTGCAATACTTCGAAATGCACGTGTGGACCGGTCGAGCTGCCGGTCGAGCCAACCAATGCGATCGGTTCATCTTTTGCCACGGTATCGCCAATTTTTACCAGGTTTTTCTTATTGTGTGCGTAACGCGTTACGTAACCATTACCGTGATTTATCTCGACCATGTTGCCATATCCCCAACGTCCGGCTGACCAAGTCACGATTCCTGCGCCGACTGAAACGACGTCCAGGCCTGCTTTACCGGCGAAATCTATCCCGCTATGGAACTCGCGCGAACCGCTTAATGGATGGGTTCTATATCCGAATTGCGAGGAAATCCAACCGTCTTTTAACGGCCGTCCGGTCGGATGCATGTCTTCGCGCAAGCGGCGATCGAAGATCAGGGCTTCTAGTGCGTCCAGCCTGTCTTCTCTTACCGAGAGGTCGGTACTTAACGCATCTAGGTTTGCCAGTAGAGAACTCCATTTCGGCGCGACCGAATTCTCAGGATTCGGTCCGCCGAGACCGGGCACATTAGTAAACCCGAATTCGGTGGGATCTAAATCCGCGACCAAAACGAGCCGTTCGGCAAGCGCGTCTAGCCTTGTCACATGGGCCTGTAAGCTGCCTGTTCGAGCCGCTAACGTAGTTAACTCGGCTTGCGAACCGACACGCATGTCGTTTAGCAACTGGCGCTGAGCGACCAATTCTTCTTGCCAAATCGTTCTAGCGAACGCGGGATCAGTGCGGATGGCATTCGCCATCGACTCCTCGCCCCGTTTAAATCCGCTATAAGCAATGCAAAACAGCAGGCCGGCCATGATCATTATTGCGATCACCAACCGCCATACTCCGATACGAGCGCGCCCAAACGCGCCCTTCGAATTTGAAATTAGTACGAGTTCCATTAAATTTTGATTTCGACAAGCCGAAAGCCAGGTTAGACTAGATACCTGATGGATCGAGAGTTGCCTACGATGTCGTCCCCCACAAAACTAGTTGCTATTGTCACCCAAAACTCGATCCTACGGCAATTGGTACAGGAAGCCGCACAATATGCCGAAATTGAACAGCGATTCCTGCAGCTTATCGAACAACCGTTGCGCGGCCATATCCAAGTTGCGCTGTGGCGGAACAGGAAACTTACGCTCATTGTTGAGTCGGCAGCCTGGGCCGCGAAACTCCGTTATAAGATCCCGGAACTACTCAGCTTATGCAAATCTAATCCGAATTGTCCCGCTGTTGACTCGATTCGTGTAAAGATCGATACGCGCAAGGGTTCAGAGGGCGATCGCAAACCACATCGGATGTCGGCTCTAAGCGCGTCCGACATGGCGAGTTTAGAGTCCTGTGCCAGTAAGGTCTCTGATCCCGCTTTGCAGCACATTTTGAGACGCCTCAAGCGACACAATCAGTAAAACGGTATGGCGGCAAAATGGGGCGATCTTAAGTAGGCATTTGGGTAGACGCGAGCAAGCGAATTTACTAGCTTGCCGGCATCGGTTGCATAAACGAAATAGGTGAGACGTCCTCATTTTTAAACGTGACGAGTTCCCAAGCTTTCTTGTTCGCTAATAGTTCCCGCAGCAATCGGTTATTTAATTCATGTCCCGATTTATGGCCATGGAATGAACCAATTAGGCTATGGCCCAAGAGATACAAATCGCCTATGGCGTCAAGAATTTTGTGCTTCACAAACTCATCTTCGTAACGAAGGCCGTCCTCATTTAATACTCGGTAGTCATCAACTACGACGGCGTTGTCGAGGCTACCCCCGAGTGCCAGGTTTCTCTCACGCAATAGTTCCACATCTCGCATAAATCCGAATGTACGCGCCCGACTCACTTCTTTCACGAACGAGGTTGTGGAAAAGTCGATTTCCGAACATTTACTACTTTGTTGGAAAAACGGGTGGTCAAATTCGATAGCGAACGAAACCTTAAAACCATCAAACGGTTCAAATCGCGCGTGCTTGTCGCCGTCTTCGACTTCAAGTACTTCTTTTATACGTATAAATTTCTTTGCCGCACGTTGCTCTTCGAATCCGGCGGATTGGATCAGAAATACGAACGGTCCCGCACTGCCGTCCATTATCGGGACTTCAGAGGCACTGACGTCGACACAGGCGTTGTCTATACCGAGGCCAGCGAATGCAGAAAGCAGATGCTCCACGGTCGCAATGCGTTTCCCATCACGTGAAAGGCTTGTTGATAGACTCGTGTCGCCAACGAATTCTGCCCGCGCGGGAATTTCCAACGGCGGATCCAAGTCAGTTCTGCGAAAGATGATTCCGGAGTCGGGTGGCGCCGGCCGCAAGGTTAAATAGACCTTTTTCCCGGTGTGCAGACCAACGCCGGTCGCACGAATGACGTTTTTCAACGTACGTTGTTTGATCATAATTCCCCACTGCCCTTTTTATCTAGAGCATGTTAGCGGCGATGTTACCACACCTTCGAAGACGCTGCGAAACGCCAGGGCGTCAATTTGACCCTGCGTTCTAGCACGTTTCGTTATTCAAGATCCCGGTCGCGCGGCGGATAAAAATCATGCGCCTTCAACACCCGTTAGTTAATCTGCCTGGCGCCGCAAAAATGCCGGAATGTCGAGATAGTCCGGATCAATCATTTTCTCTTCTCCTTCCTCGACGCTTTCGGGGTGCTTACGAATTACGGTTGGACGCTCCAGTACTTTGTAGTCAAGCTCCTGGTCTGCAACTTTCGTATTGAGCGTTGGTATATCTTCCTTCACTCGAGGCTCAACGCTACTACTCCCAATGCCTGTGGCAACCACCGTAACTCTAATTTTATCTTCCATGTTCTGGTCGATCACAGTTCCCACAACAACTGTAGCGTTGTCTGAAGCAAACTCTTTGACTGTGTTTCCAACTTCTTCGAACTCACCCATGGTCAAATCCAGACCGGATGTGATGTTGACGAGGATCCCCTTCGCTCCCGAGAGATTAATGTCCTCCAACAGCGGGCTCGATATTGCCGCTTCCGCCGCATCTCGAGCACGGTCCGCCCCGCGACCACTTCCAGAACCCATCATCGCCATGCCCATCTCTGACATGACAGTTCTCACATCAGCGAAATCAACGTTAATGAGTCCGGGACAAGTGATCAACTCGGCTATCCCCTGCACAGCACCGAGCAAGACGTCATTTGCGGCTTTGAAGGCGTCCAGCAGACTAATATCTCGCCCCAGCACACTCAATAATTTTTCGTTGGGGATGGTGATTAACGAGTCGACGAATTGACTTAATTCACGGATTCCATCGTTCGCCATTTCAGTGCGTTTACGCCCTTCGAAAGGAAAAGGCTTCGTCACGACAGCAACCGTCAGGATGCCCATTTCTTTAGCAATCTGGGCGACTACCGGCGCGCCGCCCGTTCCTGTTCCACCGCCCATGCCCGCAGTGATGAAAACCATATCGGATCCCTCTAAGACATCACTAATGCGATCTCTGTCTTCTAAGGCCGCCTGTCGACCAATTTCCGGATTCGCGCCCGCACCTAATCCTTTTGTGATGTCGCTGCCGAGTTGCAGCGCAGTTTTTGCCGAAGAATTCTTGAGCGCCTGAGCGTCAGTATTCGCACAGACAAAATCTACACCCTCAATGGCAGCACCAAGCATATGTTGGACGGCATTGCCGCCGCCACCACCGACACCAATTACCTTAATTACAGCGTTCTGACTGTAGGCATCTACAAGTTCAAACATATTAGCCCCTCCGCGTTAGCCTGCTAGGCATTAACTGCGCATTAAGAAATGCGTAGTATTGAAAATATTCCAGCCCCACTTTCGTCGAATCGAGAAGGCAGTTAACCGACTTAGGATTCGACACTTTTTTACTTCTAATGCATTCACTCATGTTCAACTAAAACATCCTGTATGTTCAAAAATTCCCATGAAACCAGTTCTTCATCCGTTCCAATAGACTTCCTTGGCTCTCAAACCGCGCGTTTTGCGCCGCCGAATCGACTGCCTGGTTGCCGAACAACAGCAAGCCGACGCCGGTCGAATAAATAGGGTTACGTACGACATCCACCAAACCCGAAATGTATTGGGGAGATCCGAGACGCACCGGCATGTGGAAAACTTCCTCTGCGAGATCGATTGCGCCTTCCATTTTCGAGCCACCGCCAGTAAGCACGACACCTGCAACGACCATCTCTTCGAAACCACTGCGCTTCAATTCGTTTTGCACCAATCCAAATAGTTCTTCGTAACGCGGCTCGACTACCTCAGCCAGAGTTTGGCGTTCGAGTCTTCGCGGCGCACGATCTCCTACACTAGGAACCTCAATGGTTTCTTGTGCATTGGCAAGCTGCGTGAGTGCACAGGCGTATTTGATCTTGATATCTTCGGCATGATGCGTCGGCGTGCGCAAAGCGATTGCAATGTCATTCGTCACCTGATCGCCGGCAATGGGGATCACAGCGGAATGATGGATCGCCCCATTCACGAAAATTGCGATGTCCGTGGTCCCGCCACCGATGTCACATAGACATACGCCGAGGTCTTTTTCATCGTCGGTTAGGACTGAATAAGACGATGCGAGCTGTTGCAAAATCACATCATCCACTTCCAAGCCGCAACGGCGCACACACTTGACGATATTCTGCGCAGCGCTGACGGCGCCGGTTACCATGTGAACGCGAGATTCAAGACGTACACCAGACATACCAATCGGTTCGCGGATACCCTCCTGGCCATCGATGATGAACTCTTGAGGAAGAATATGCAGGATCCTTTGGTCAGCGGGAATAGCGACCGCGCGAGCGGCATCAATAACCCGATCGACGTCGGTTGCATTAACCTCGCCGTCGCGAATTGCAACTATTCCATGCGAATTCAGACTGCGAATGTGGCTCCCAGCTATACCTGCATAGACCGAATGGATCTCACACCCTGCCATCAACTCAGCTTCTTCGACCGCGCGTTGAATCGATTGCACGGTTGATTCGATGTTAACTACAACACCTTTCTTTAAACCGCGAGACGCGTGCGAACCAATGCCGACCACTTCTATTTCGCCGCTCAACGAGATTTCGCCGACGATTGCGACGACTTTCGACGTACCGATATCTAGCCCAACAATTAAATTTTTGTCTGGTTTTCTCATCGGTCGACGAAACTCCGGCACGCCATCGTTTGCTGCAAATAGATTGCTTTAACCATTGTCGGCATCCGTCTTTTTCTCGCGAATCGCGAAACCGTTCGTGTACCGAAGATCGATCGACTCAACCTTGGTCCAATTTTCCTTAAGCACTCGCCGAAACGCGCGCCCGAATCGGTCCAGGCGACTATCTAGCGAGTTACGGCCAACAACCAACGTCGCGCCATGTGAAATCTTCAACACCCACGCACGTCTATCCGACAATTCCATATGCGAAATCGTTAAGCCCACTTCGCTAAGACGTTCTTGCGCTGTGATGTAGCGCGTTAACAATTCCGCCTCTGTACCTATAGGCCCATCGAGAACAACTAAATCAAACGGTGGCGACTCAGTATTAGGAACAAATATATCCGCGTGCCGATTTAACAATCCGTACTCGCCCCAACGTGCGACGGCGACCTGTTCATGGATACTTACTCGGATTGTATCCGGCCAAACCCTGCGTACGGACGTGTCGAATATCCACGGATGGTCCAGGATACGAGTACGAACGCGCGCCACGTCAACATCGAAGAAACCGCCATGAATGGCATTGGAAACCAATGCTTGAACATGTTCGGGAGTGATTTGCCGGAATTCGCCGTCAACGGCAATTCTTCGGATTGGGAATGCATCTGGATCGAATATCTGTTGCGTCAGATAGCCGCCATACGCGAACATTAGAAAAGCGAAAATGCTCACGGCATAAAACAGCGGCGGCCGCTTGCGCGGCTCATCTTCTGTCACCGTCCGTTTTGCTTGCGCCTTAGTCTGCGAGTTAAAGATCATTCGACGTCACCGAAGCTTGTACCCAGAATTTTCACGACAAGTTCATCAAAGTCTATTCCGTAAGCTTGTGCCGCCATCGGTACCAACGAATGATCGGTCATACCGGGAACGGTGTTCAGTTCGATAAGCCAAGGTTGTGATTGGGCGTCGAGCATAAAGTCGACCCTTCCCCAACCCGCCGCGCCAAGCGCCGCGAATGCGCGTAAACCCAAAGCCGAGCATTTCGCCAACACATCGTCAGGCAGTCCACAGGGGCACAAATAGCGAGTTGTATCGGCCACGTACTTCGCATCGAAATCGTAAAATTCGTTAGGGGTTTCAAGTTTAATGATCGGTAATGCGACGCTAGCAATGATCCCAAGCGTGTACTCAGCTCCGCTTACCCAATCTTCGACGAGCACGACATCGTCATAACGTAAGGCCTCTTCTAAAGCCGTCGCTAACTCAGCGTCCGAGTCGGCCCTAGAAGCCCCTAAACTTGAACCTTCGCGCGCCGGCTTCACCATCGCCGGGTACGTTACCGCCTCGGCATGGTCTGAAATCTGATCGCCGCGGCAATGAACAATAAAATTTGGTGTCGGGATGCCTCCATTACGCCACACCTGCTTTGAACGAACTTTGTCCATGCACAATGCGCTGCCAAGAACGTCGCTACCTGTATAAGGAATTTGCATTACTTCGAGCAATCCTTGCACGCTTCCATCTTCGCCGCCTCGACCGTGGAGCGCTATGAATGCGCGGTCAGGCGCGCATTCGATCAATTGTTCGGCCAAGTCACCGTCCCACACAATCTCGCGAGCATCGATACCGACCCGCAACAACGCATCGGTGACGGCCCGTCCGCTCTTCAAAGAAATTTCACGCTCAGCCGACGGCCCGCCCATCAGCACAGCGACTCTTCC
>JBLFWZ010000036.1:0-24217 GCA_047611905.1 Gammaproteobacteria bacterium
CTACAAAAGGCACGCCGTAAACTCTTCAATACCATTCATGGACAGTCGCTGAAAACCGCATAACAGGATCTTCAAACTACCGCTCTCCAGACTCATTTATGGATTGGAATATACTATAGCCGGCCGAGAATTTATCGCAGGAGATCGAATTTCAATTGCAGATATCGTCCTCTTTTGCTGTATGGATTACTGTAAAGACAATGGCCAGCCGCTAGACGAGGACTTGGTAGAAATACGTACGTGGTTTGAAAGTATGAAGAAATTGCCTATCGCTAGATCAAGTTTGCATCGGGATTCCGAAGCTATGGGTATAGCGGGTTAATTTCGGGTCGCGGATGACGCGCCTCACCAGTTACTCAACACTGACCCTTGACAGCGTCTTCGTTGCGCCGCCGCTCCACTGGGGCGCGGTCAACGGCAGGTTAACAAGACGGTAGACGCCAGGTTGGGGGGAATTCAGAATGGAAACTGCGAGCCTTGGTACCGGAGAAGTAGCATTTGCAATGGGTTCTCTAGTATTTCTCTGCGTAGCTTGCCTGCTCTACGGTAATTTGGATGGAAGTCGTCGCGAAGAGCCGACAGATCGAAATGTCACGCTAATTCTGTTCAAAGGACTAACTAGGTTCGCTGCGATCGCAAGTGTTCTAGGTTGGTTGTTGCTTATCGTGGTTGAAGCAACGGTGTCGAAATTTTCAATTGATCCTTGGGTAATTGCAAGTTCCTCAACGTTAGTCGCTTCTTCATTGAACCCGTTACTACATAATTTAACTGTTCAAAAAAGTGAGAGTAATTTTTGAATAAGCACAGAGGCAATCACACGTCGTCTAACAAGTTGTCCAACCTGACCGATGACCGCATCGTCGTCGCGTGTCGCTCCACTTCGGCGCGGTCAACGACAGGTTAACAAGCGCGTATTCTGGCGAATTCGACTCGATCACTTTCACGCATACAACCAAAAATTGGCACGGGTTTACTGTCGGTGTTTCGGGCGTTGTCCCTATACCAGCAACGGTCTGGTTTTTGGGCTCCAGCTTACTTGGTCTTCTTGGAATTAGGCGAATTAGAAAGTCGGCTGGTTAGCAGGGCCTTATGTTTCACTCGAAGTCGACCGTAGGTCCAAGTACTTTGCGAAGATATCGATTACCGGTTATTGGTAATACGTCGCGGCTGGTGAGTTGAAGTCCCGGAATTATGAGGTATTGGATCCAAGCCCGCATCGGCAACCCATTGTGGCGCAAACATGTCGTCGGGCAACATGAAGAGATCGGCCAAGATCGTCAGTCTGGTCTTGCGGGAAATGCCAAGTGTTGAGGTGAAAGCGGTGAGCGCCGCGGCTAACGCAGGGACACGGTTAATAAGGTTAAGGGCCGGTTTTTCTAACTGTGTGATCCGTCGTTTTAAGTGTCGCACTTTGAGGCCGGTATCTTCAGTTACGATTTTACCGTGAGCGCTTAGCCGCTTAGCCGCTTAGCCGCTTAGCCGCGAGGTGACGCGTTATCGTTAGCGGTTGACGTTCTCGTTGAGATGTACGACCCGCCGAAAACTGTAGTGAATTTTTAGGGTTTCGTCAGACGGCGCGTTCCGGGGTTACAAACGCGTGTGTTCAAGAAAGCTACGGATGGTGGCCGCATCCATGCTATCGGTTTTTCTGCGTTGGATGCTGGCGGTCGCAAAAATTTGCTAGCCTTTGAATTCACCACCACGCCTTCGATGTTGGATGCGCTATCGTGCGCTAAGGTCAAGGGTATTGAGTAGACCCCGCGGCTTCTATGTAAGTACGTGCTTGTTCATTTCCTGGCTGAGTAATAAGCTCTCGTCGAGTGTCTCTGACCTTGAGAGCTGACGATCAAACCAAAGGACACGGAGTTCAGCGACTCAGGATGCTTAAGGGACTACGTCAACAAGGCGGGGCACCCATCTAACGTACAGGGTCTAAACATTCATGCGGGAGCGGCGTCACCCCGTAGCCGTGTGAGAACAACCTGGTAGCTGAATAGACCCAGACGACTATTTCAAAAGATACAAGGCATCATCGGAGAACACTTAAAACCAAAATGAAAAAGCGAACGATAGTGATGCTATTGATTACGCACGTTGCCGTGGGCACGATTGGATTCGCGGCCGGAATTTACGTCCTCCCAATCTTAACTGCGCCGCCGTCGCCTGATCATGCAATCGTGAAAGAAGCTGCGAAGAACAGCGATTACGTTGGCCGATTTTCTCGCGATCGACAAGACAGCGACGCGTTTCATTGGGGTGAAGGGGAGTTTTCGATTAGCTCAACAACAATATCGTTCATGGGGAAAATCGCCCCCGGGCCCGATTACAAGCTGTACCTGTCTACGGAATTCGTCGAAACAGAAGACGAATTCAATCGACTGAAATCCGAGATGGTACAAGTCGCAGACATAAAAACATTCGAGAATTTTGTTGTGTCGTTGAGTGACGAAATAGAACCTTCACGATATCGTGCGGCAATAATATGGTGTGAATCGTTTGGTCAGTACATAACATCCGGTTCGTACGAATCGAGGGCAAAATGACGCCTAACCGGTATGCTCACCCGGGTCGCTGACATCGTCCTCGTTGCGCACCACTGCGGCGCTTTCGATGGCAATTTAACAACGTACAGGCGCGCGATACTTCCTCCCGTCCGCCAAGCATCCTGTGACGAATTATCGGATAGAACATGGAAAAGCGATTAACACTAAAAAACGGTTACAGCGTTTGGACCGATACGGTAGGTAACGGGACTAGAGTGCCACTTCTACTGCTCCATGGTGGGCCGGGAGCGGGGCATGATTATCTCGAGCCACTCAAGACACTTGCTGATGAGCGTTCGGTCATATTCTATGATCAGTTAGGGTGCGGGAAATCCGATATTCCGGACAACAAGGCGCTTTGGACAATTGAACGCTTCGCAGACGAAGTCGACGAAGTGCGCGAACTGCTTGGGCTCGAGCATTGCCATATCTTAGGGCAATCTTGGGGCGGTTGGTTAGGATTGGAATACGTGTTGCGCAAACCGTCAGGTTTAGCGAGCTTTATACTCGCATCAACATCCGCGTCCATCCCGCAGTTTTCGAAGCAATGCGAACGTCTCATAGCGGACTTGCCAGAGGATCACCGAACAGCATTACGCCATTACGGCGACCTTGGTGAATTCGATCACCCGGATTATTGTGCAGCCGAAGAAGTTTTTTATCGACGTCATCTGTGTCGTTTGGATGACTGGCCGGATTGCATGATGCGTACCATAGAAAACCTACATCACACTCCGGTCTACGAAGCGATAAATGGCCCGAATGAATTCACGACGATAGGTAATCTTCGATACTGGGATCGAACAAAAGACTTACTCCAAATATCTTTGCCCGTCCTAATTACCTGCGGGCAGTACGACGAGCTCGGGCCTGAATGCGCTCGAACCCTTCACGCCGGGATCCCAAACTCAGCTATGGAAGTATTCGAACACTCAGCCCATGTTCCGCACATCGAAGAGACGGACAAATATGTTGATTGCGTACGAAGGTTTCTGCACCTCCATGACTAACAAAATGTATCGTCGGCTGTGTCGCAACTGCGAAAGCACATCTAACAAAGCGGATGAATACATACGCTCGGCAGTATGCTCCATGCTCCATGCTCCATGCGCCATCGCTCCAGTGCGCTACTTTCAAGGACAGGTTAGCAAGACGTCAGGGTAAATAGAAAAAAATGAGCCGGTCCCATTTCCTTGCTTCGTCCGTAATCCTTTCGATTCTTTCGTTACCAGTACTCGCCGATTGCGTCGTTCTGCTGCATGGATTGGCGCGAACATCCCATGCCATGAGCGACCTCGAAACCGCACTCGTCGCGCACGGGTTTGCCGTTGCGAATGTGGATTACCCGTCCCGTCATAAACCGATTGAGGAACTCGCCCCCCTTGCTGTAGAAAACGGCCTAAGTAGGTGCGCAAAAACCGATCCCGAGAAAATTCATTTTGTGACTCACTCGATGGGAGGGATCCTGATCCGGTACTATCTTGAAAATGCAGAGATAGCGAACCTAGGGCGCGTCGTAATGATTGCACCGCCGAACCACGGAAGTGAGGTGGTCGATAATTTGGCTAATGTACCCGGTTTCGCGCTTGTAAACGGACCCGCTGGATTGCAACTTGGTACGGATGTGGAAAGCATTCCTAGCAAGCTTGGTCCGGTTAATTACCCTGTTGGCATCATTGCCGGAAACAAAACTTTCAACCCGATATTGTCACAGTTTCTGCCCAATCCTGACGACGGAAAAGTATCGGTTGAGAGCACGAAGGTCGACGGCATGGAGGATTTCATTGTGGTAAATGTTTCCCATCCGTTCATTATGCAAGACGAACTTGTTATCGCGCATACAATCGCTTTCATTAATACCGGGTCGTTCAATGCGAATTCACCCTAGCGAGTTGTTCAACCGAACGGCGGATAGCGTCTATGTTACGCCGCCGTTGCTGTCAACAGTCGGTTAGCGCAGAGTCAGGCTTTTGGAGAATTAAACTTTGTCGTATCTATACTTGGCCGGTGCCATTATTGCGGAAGTCATCGCGACAAGTGCGTTGAAGTCCTCAGCTGAGTTCACAAAACTAGCTCCCAGCATCGTTGTACTAGTCGGGTACGTTACGGCGTTCTACCTTCTAACTCTGGTCCTTCGCACGATCCCATTAGGAGTCGCGTATGCACTATGGTCGGGCTTCGGAATCGTTCTGGTCACAATCGCCGGTGCGGCACTGTACAAGCAAACGCCTGACGCCGCGGCCATAGTCGGAATGGCATTAATAATTGCTGGTGCGGCAGTGATACATCTGTTTTCGCGAACCGCCGTGCACTGAGGCACCAGACAATGTGTCAAGAAAAATCTAACACGGCGTTCAACTAGTCATGTTCCTGCGGGCTGGTTTGGCCGGGTCGGGGATTTTCACGCAAAACGAGACCAAAACCCACCGGCTAACTTCGCGTCGAGCGGCTAGGAGACGACACTGTGCAATGGCAATTTGTTGGCGTATTCGCGGAGGTGATCAGCGCGATAGCAGTAGTCGTAACTCTTGTTTTTCTCGCCGTTGAGGTCAGGAACAATCGAAACGCGGTCCAATCTAGTTCGCTAGATGCGTTAGCTGCCGGATTTAGCGCTATCAACTACAACATAATCGGTGACGGTGAATTCACCAGAATTTGGGAAATTGGGCTGGCAACACCTGAAGAACTGAGCTCTCAGGAACGGATCCGAATCGCTATGTACTTACAGTGCTATGCCAACCATTACACAGCATTACGAAAATATCATGAGCTCGGTGTTCTTCCCGAAGAAGAATGGCAGGCTTATCTGAGCGCGATATCGAGCATATTAAGCACGCCCGGCGGAAAATGGTTTATTCCTCGCCTCACGATCACGCCCGCGCTTCTGAAGGAGATTCAAGAGCACGGCCCGACAAAGCAGGAATACGCCTGGCTACCCCAGCACGAGGATCCGCGTGACGATACAAGGGAATCCCATGCTTGATCGCTCCTTCTCTCGTTGGCAATCCGATCGTTGCCATCGAGCGTGGTTCAGGGAGCGTTAGGAGTACTAGCAATAATGTTCGAATGGGCTGGGAGACTTATCTGTGTACTGGCTGAAGTTCTTGGCGCATTCGGTGTCGTAATAATGTTGGTGTACTTAGCGATTGAAGCAAGACACAGTCGCAGCGCAACCGAATCCGCATCATTCGACGGGTCAAATACCGGACTAAATACGCTAAACGAAAGTTTAATGAATGATGCTGAATTGGCGGAGTTGTATTTTATTGGAATGTTGCCGCCTGAAAATCTAGACAAAGTGAAGACCATTTGATTTATTGCAACGGGACAGCCCTACATAAATCATTTCACGACAGCAAAGAGATACCACGGTTGCGGGGTGTACGAAGAATGAGTGAGAAAAATACGCCCAACCAGCTCTTCAATCTGGCTGCTACCAGCACCATCGTTGCGCCACCGCTCTACTGCGGTGCTTTCGACGGCAGGTTCAAAAAGACGTTACCTAATAGAAATTAAATTTAACTTTAACTTCTAAGTTTTCGACCGCTTTATTGGTAGGGGTGAGTTAGCTTGGCGCGGTGCGCGTATTTCTATTCGCGCTCGCAATTCGACTTCCCACCGCCTTGGCCGATCTAGGATCGGTTTACCCATGGATAGGGGCGTGTTCCGAGGCGCGAGCGAAGCGTTGGACCCTCGAATTCCGTGCGGAAGCGGCCGCGCCGCTGAAGTTCCGCTAGCACCGGCGCGAACTCATCAATGGAACCGGGCATGTGAACGGTAGAAAACATAAATCCATCGCAACCCTCGGCATCGACAATTTGCTCCAACTGATCGGCGACCTGCTGAACGGTCCCAACAACTTTCGGAACGATCGATTGGGCGTTGGCCACGCACAGATCGCGAACAGTGGGCTCCTCGACATGTGGGTACGCGTATAGATGCGGAGTTTGGCTCGCCGCATCTGCCGAACTCGCCATCGTGAGCTCGAATATCGATTGGATCCCGGCGAAATCCTTGGGATCCAAGTCGGAAAGTTTTGTGTCGAACGGGACTTGCGCGAAGTTGTAGCACGCATACCCGGAGCACCATGCCAAGCCGGCTTCGGCTGTGGCCAGTTCGATCAATTGCTCATACTTCTCTTTGGCCGCGGCCTCTGAGCTACCGACGATTGGGAAAATCCCGCTTAGGATCGCCAGATCCGAATCGCGCCGACCTTCGTTGGCGACACGGTCCTTCACGTCACGATAGTAGGCCTGCATGGCCGGCAGATCCGGACTGATGGTGAAGATCCCCTCGGCGTGTCGGGCAGCAAATTGCCTGCCCCTGGGCGACTGACCTGCTTGGAAAAGCACCGGGATCTCCTGCGGCGAACGCGGTAACTGGAGCGGACCACGGCACTGAAAGTATTCTCCTTGGAAGTTTATTTCGTGAACCTTGTCCGGATCGGCGAACAGCGGTTGACTGGGATCACGAACCAAAGCGTCGGGGTCCCAACTCTGCCAGAGCGAATAGCAGACCTGCATGAACTCTTCGGCCCGTTCGTATCTGGCATCATGCTCGCGTAGCTCGGTCCCGAGATTGTCTGCCAGTCCGCCTGGGTTAAGGCCCGTTACGATGTTGAACCCCACGCGCCCCTTCGTGAGGTGATCCATGGTCGACGCCATTCGGGCAAACGTCCAAGGGTTCAGTTCCTCAGTATTAATCGTCGACACAGCGCCAAGCTCCGGCGCCATCGCTGCCACCATAGAAACGAATTGGGGAGCGAAGAACTCAAGCGTCTGACTGCCGTAGCGCAGTGAAGTGGCAGGGCTGTTTTCGTTACTGTTATAAATGGCCCCACCGTCGCCTACAAAGAACGCATCGACTTTCATGGCCTCCAGGGTTTTCGCGACGCGATCCCAGATTTCCGGCCCCAAAGGGTCGTAGATACCGCCAAGCATCTCTTGAGGGTGACGCCAACCGTCAGGGTAATGATGAACGAAGGGCGGGAAGGTAAAGAGCGTAAAGTGCATTTTTTTCTTAGATTTCTCAGCCGCCATTGATGCCTCCTGACTTGCGTTGCAGATGCCTCGGGAAGCCGTTCGGAGCCACATTCGCCCTCCGTGAACCGCGTCAGATTTTTCGAGACCTTTTAGATTGAAGCAGGTTGCCGGTGCTAATTCGGCTTGTCCCCTAGTTTTACCTATTCTCGTTGTAGACGGGCGCAATGTCACCTCCTGCTTCCAGCGCCTGCTTATTGATGCGATCGAACCAGCCATGCCGAGACAATTTGACCAACACGGCGGACAAGTAGAGCACGAGCGGATACGTTTTTATGGTCGCATTCTCTCATCATTGTTTGGCGATCCGGAGCCGCGACAAGGTCGGCTCTAAATCCCTTAGGCAGCACACCGAGTTGATGTTTACCGACATCGATGGCGATCTTGATATTATTCTCCCTCTCTCCATTATTGTTCTGCGACCCCACCCTTGCTAGATTCGGGGCCATCCGGTTGTTGGAGATAACTCCTTGGAGCAATTTTATGTCGCACGCCAGTTAACAGTTTTAGTTTACGTTGGCGACTATGGCAGAGGTTGTAGACGTTGGCGTGGTGAGGTAGGAAAACGAAGGTATAGTAGAAGACATCCGCCGGGTCAGAGAAATACATCAGGCAAATAACCCTGGCTATGAATTTCCCTACTTTGTGCCAGAAGGTAGGTATTTAGGCGGCATCGTAATCTGAACCGGGAAGCAACTGACGCAACCTGAACCTAGGAGGCTGTTTGTTTTCGCGCTAAGCTTGAAGCTCGTGTTGGCTAGCGGGGCAATAATAGTGGCAGAAGACTTAACCGGAGCGTGTTTGTGCGGAACGGTACGTTATTGCTGTCGAGGTGAGCCAGAAAGCATGGGCATATGCCAATGTGAACGTTGCCAACGACAATCGGGTTCGGCATTTTTAATCGCCGTCGTGTACCCGCAAACTGCAGTTCGCATTGAGCAAGGTGATCTAAGCGTCTACACCGTAAACGATTCGGATGGTGCCTCGTTGAGCCGACATTTCTGCACAATCTGCGGATCGGCCGTCATGATAACGCTCGAGCGCTACCCCAATATCCGCTCGATGATGGGCGGTACAGTTGACGATAAATCTCGTCTCAAGCCAACTTTTAGTCTTTGGTGTTCGAGCGGACAAGGCTGGTTGGAGCTTCCGCCAAACATCGAGAAATTTCCAGATTACCCAGACGGCTTAATTGCCTAACGTAAGAGGCGAACGTAACGCAAGGGTATCGAAACAGAATTTTACATATTTGCGAGCGAATTTAGGATATCGTCACAGTTCGTAGGCGCAACCCTTGTTGATCACGGACGGTCTTTGTTCGCGTGCTTAATCTCGAACGTAACACTTGGACTACCTGAGGTATCAACAGAGAATAAAAATGGCTGCATTTTCCCGCCTTAATATTGCTAAAGCGTTGTCGATCATCGGACTAAAGAAGACTTACGTCGCCTTAAAAAAGGCGGATTCGTTGACGATCAACCGATTAACTACTAGCGACGGCAATCTGGCCCTGGAAAAGATTGGCATCCTCGACGACGCGAATCCAAAAGTTATTGGTCGGGTCGGCATGCCCGATCCCAAACTCGGCATTAAATGGAAAAACAGCATGACCTTTTACGGGTCGTGGTTCGACGGACTGGCTTTAAGTGATACGGACTATCGGATCCGCAACAACATCTTGTCGCTGTCAAAAGATAAGCTGCTCGATCAAGTTAAGCGGGATGATAAGTACGGGTTGATCGGAACCTATTACGCCGTGTTCCTCAAAATTATCAACCTTAATAAAGGCGTGCCGATGGTGCTGCTCGATGATAGTTTGCTGTCGCGCGGAAGTTTCCCCGTCATTGTGCCGAGAATTCCAAATAAAGAATTCGAGCGCGAACTCATCGATGGACTGCTTGTCTCGTTGCGCAAGGAAATCGTCGAGGCATCGATGGCAGAAGTGAACGGCTTGAGTGTCGACGAAGTTAGCGGTGACGTCAGTGATTACTTCCCCGCGAGAACCTCCCAGTAAGTTTGCTTCGGGTCACTGAGGCGTCGGCTAAGCGAAGCCGTTGTCGGCGAGAAAATCTATAATTCCTCGACTCACGCCATCTGGATCGAAATACGGTTCGAAATTTGTTCCGCTCACATCCACCACTTTGGCTTGCGGCAGCGCTGCAGCCGTATTTTGATGACCGACGTACAACACATCGTCGGGCGCGCAAATGAGTAGGGTCGGGCATTTAATCCCTTGTATGAATAGGTCGAAGCGATAGTCCCATACGCAGCGGTAGATCATGCCGCGCACTTTCCACGCACGTAGCGCCGCCGACAATTCGTCGTTCATGTTGTCCAGATCAAGATTCCCACCGAGGTTGTAAATGTAGTCCCAAGTGATCTCTAGGTAAGCGGCGTCGTGCGATGGGCCAACCGAGCCACTAAACGTCTCACGAAAAGGGATCGCTTGTTCTTCGGTTAACAGCGTTGCACCCATCATCATGCAAGTCTTCACCCGATCGGGGTACAACGACGCCATCTCGGCCGCCATAGCAGCGCCAGTGTGGTTTCCGAAGGTATGGAATTCTTGAAATCCGAGGGCGTCGACAAACTCTAGTGTGTACTCTTGCAAGCGACTAATAGAATCGAATTCTGGTGGATCAAACGATCCGCCGAAGCCGGGTAAATCGAGCGCGATACAGTGATGTTTTTCCGCGAGTTGAGTTAACGTTGGTAGGTAAGTTTTTGCGCCACTGACATTTTGGTGCATAAAAATAATTGGCGTTTGATCGGCGGGGCCACCATAGTAGTAATGAATTTGGCCGCTCGGTGTATCTACGTAAGCCTTTTTAATCATTCGCGGACCTCTTTTTTCACGTGCAGGATTTCTTCAGGTTATGCCGAAGGACGATAGCGCTGTCCCAAACGATTGTATCCAATTTGCTGTGTCACGTAACCGGCGCCAGTAAAACTAGCAATGGGCGCCGTGAACGGCAGGTTGCCCGGCTCGAAACAAGCAGCGAGCCCAGGCGCCAGCGCGGAAAACATCGAACGTTATTAATTGTGTACATGCGAATGTGCAGTAACGCTTAGAATAGCGCATTGCGTTTGCTATCTAGATTGAGGGGAAGCGACATGGATTTGAACGGAAAAGTATCGATTATCACTGGTGGTGCGAGTGGTATTGGCGCAGCCGCATGCCGCGCGTTTGCCGCAGCTGGGGCAAAAGTCGTCGTCACCGACATCAACGCCGAGGGCGCGGCGCAACTTGCCACCGAAATCGGCGGGCTCGCAATTCCGTGTGACGTGGCCGATGAGAACGCGGTCAATGCCTTAGTGAAACAGACAGTCGAGGGACTCGGTCCTGTCGATGTGTTTTTCAGCAACGCCGGTGTCGCCACAGGTCGTGGGCCGCTCGATACGCCAATCGACGTTTGGCAGGACCAATGGCAGGTCAATTTAATGGCTCACGTATTCGCCGTTCGAGCGGTCCTACCGTCGATGCTGGAACGTGGTTCCGGATACTTAATTCATACCGCTTCGATGGCCGGCATTCTTACTTCACACGGGAACCTGCCCTATGCAGTAACGAAACACGCGGTTGTTGGGTTGGCCGAATGGTTGTCGGTCACCTATCACGAAAAAGGCATTCGCGTGTCTTTGTTGCCGCCGCTTGGTGTCAACACGCCGATGTTGAACAACGGTGATGCTGCGTTCGCGACGGTCGCGGCCGGTCCGATCAAAGAGCCAGAAGAAGTAGCGGCTCAAATTATCGCAGCAGTTAAAGCTGAGGAGTTTCTCATCTTGACCGATCCGATTGCGCAGACTTGGATGGAACGTAAAACGAACGATTTAGAACGTTGGTTGAAAGGTATGCGTCGCATGCAGAGTAAAATCGACAGCATGCGTTAAGAGGACGCGATTGCGATCGTTCGGCGATCGGGTCGTCACACGATCAACCTTTTTTCATAGTTTAGTATCACCGGAGGAGAAACCGTGAGCGCAATTGCAACAGCATTACCTGAGGAAATCGTTGCCGCAACGGACGGCATTTTAAACTTCGTTGAACACGAAGTGATCCCACGCCACGAAAAAAACCACGCCTTGTTTGAAGACCCGCGGGCGGTCTATCGCGAAGATGGCCGCTTCACCGATGAAGTTATCGCTCTCATTCGCGAAGTACGCATGGCTTCGGCCGAAGCGGGTTTCTACCACATGTGCGCACCCGAGACGATCGGTGGGGCGGGGCTTGGGCATCTCGCTTACTACGTTGCATGGGAAGCGCTATTTCATCGTTGTGGACCACAAAACTGGCTGATGCTCTATGCGCTGTCACACTGGGCCTTCGGTCCGAGTCGCTTGCTAGAGAAGGTGACGGAAGAAGCTCGCGAACGTTTTATGCCCGGGCTGATGGATGGGTCGAAATCCATGTGCTTCGGACTATCGGAGCCGAACGCGGGATCCGACGCCTCAATGTTGAAGACGCGTGCCGTGAAAGATGGCGACGGGTGGCGCATTAGCGGCCGAAAAATTTGGACAAGCAACGCGGCGGTGGCCAATTATTGCGTGTTGTTCGCGATTACCGATGCTGAGAAGGCGCGCTCGAAGCAAGGCGGGATCAGTGCCTTTATCGTGCCGACTGATGCCCCCGGATTTAACGTGCAACGTGTGATTCGACTTTTCGGGCATATAGGTGGTGACGAGGCCGAACTAGCATTTGATGATCTGTACGTAGAGCCGTGGCAGGTGGTTGGAGAACTGGGTGCGGGATTCAAAGCAGCACTGTACGGCGTGTCGCTTGGGCGAATCTATAACTCTGCGCGCGCGGTAGGCTATGGGCGCTGGGCACTCGAACAAGCGCTAGATTACGCTAACACGCGTGAGGCTTTTGGCGCGACGATCGGAAACTATCAAGGCGTAAGTTTTCCATTGGCCGAATCCGCCACGGAATTGCATGCTGCCCATTTGCTGGGTTTGAATGCCTCGACTTTGCTCGACCAAGGGCACAGCGCAATCAAAGAACTGAGTATGGCCAAGGCCTATTCCGTCCAGGTGGGCTTTCGTGCAGTCGACCAAGCTATCCAAGCTCACGGTGCAATGGGATTTACCAACGAACTCGGATTAACGCACGCTTGGCATTCCTTGCGTATAGTGAATGTTGCCGATGGCACGAACGAAATTCTAAATCGAACGATTGCACAACGATTGCTCAAAGGCGATGTCTCGCTGTGATCGTCCGGTTGATTGTTGAACCTACTATACGAAAGGGATCACGCAATGGAACATGAGAAAATTAAGGTCGATCTTGAAACCGGCCAATCGTTAGACGTGGTCGTGCTGAGTAAAACGGCAAATAAGATCCAAATCGTCCTAGGGGAAGGCGTGCATAGTATGAAATGTGATCTCTTGCCGACGCGTAATAAATTGGCTTACGCAGGAAGTTTGAAAGGTCGTGAGATTATTTACCCGCGATCGCAGGGCGACGTTCAAACCGATTTGGATGCGGTGAATCCCGCGCTACGTAAATCGCGGCCGCGCCAAAATAGAACATAGTTTGTGTTCTATTGCGCAACTAAAAATCCTTATGCGCCTGGTGTCGAACAGCCAAACGACGAGGAAACGTCCTCGTCGTCCAGCCAGTCGTTAGCTATTTAGCCGTCAAACTTATCCATATAGCTAATGGTCGGCGGTGCCGTGAGAAACGGTCCGAGCTTATCCATTAATCCGGTTTCGGTTCGCCAGTTCAGATATTTTTCCTGCTGCCCGCGGGAATCCCACAATTCGTAGAATAATACGTGGCCAGGTTTGTCCTGATCCGTCCAGATGTCGAATGAAATGCATCCATCGTAACTGCGAGTATCGGGGGCGATACTTTTTATAAAACCCAAAAACTCGTCCTTACGCGCGGCATCAATCGAAAGGTCAATCGTGACTGCAGTTGCCATGCACTGCCTCCTCAGAAGAATTGTCTATCGTGGATAAAACTTTGCCGGCACAGTATAGATCCGAATTGCACGTAGGCCCGAAATAATCTGCGGCTAGCGTGACGAAACTGGGGAGCCTCAACTCGTTCCGACTAATCGCCCGCCTGATTTGTGCCCAATCTCCGGCGCGCATTTGAAAGTGCTAGAGCACTCCGAGATCTATCCCCACCTAAAATTAGTAGGCTGTTCGAAAACCGATACAGTTCGGCTTGCTGTCCATCTACGACGTCAAAGACACCAATGGCGCCCACGATCAGCGAATGATGGAAGAACGACGAAACTCGTCGTCGGGATACACCCGGCCCGTTTTGAGGCAGTCGTAGATATGATTAAAAACCTTGCCCGATGAGCCGCGCCTGCGACCGGAACGGAAGTAAGAGTGACCTTTTGGCTTGTCATACGCGTTATTGACGTCGTCGCAATCCACGCTATAGACGTTCTTCGGAGTTTGATCGATATCTTCCGGCCCGGAATGTCCGAGCCTACGCGAGGCGATCCGGTTCTTTAAGTTCGCGGCCTTGCTTGCGCGTAGCGCTAGGTCATCCGAGGCGTGGTACACGATCACATTGCGCGATGCGTGGCAAATCAGCTCGCCGGTTTTCCCCACATGCAAGGTTTCGTTGACTACGTCTGCGGCGACCATGAAAGTATTTCTGAACAGCAAGGGAATGCCAGCAGCTAAATCGTATTTATTCCACGCCCACAAGGTCCCCCTAAGAACGCGATTACCCATCGAATGGGCAAGAATATTCAGGCGTTTAAAACACGGGTCAGATTGCGGACTAAATTCTTCGCAATTGCGCCACGCGATGAATTTCTGCAACACGCGGGCGAAGGAGTAGGCACTCTGGTCGGCAGCTTTTTGGTCGTCCCAGTAATCTTTCACGACACCTCGGTCGTTGTCGCACGGCCAAATCAATGGGATTACGAGTACTTCGTTAGCTTTCTTCTTATTACATAAATCTTGAAATTCTTGTGCCGCGTCGAATACATCATCCGGCAGATTAGAAAACCCATGGATGTAGATGAGTATCTGCCTGCTTTTTGAAATTTTCAGTCGTGCTAAAAACTCCTCGCTACCAATCTCTATATTTGAATTCGTGCCCTCTCTAGAGCAGAAGAAGACCGAATTACTCGGTGCGTTATTGTCAAGATTGAAGGTAAAGTCGCGGCCGATTCGGGTCTTAATGCTTTGCGTCGGAACTCGATTGGTAATAAACAACATCTGATTCGCCTCCTTTGAATCACAGGTGCACCCCGTTCCACTAGATAGACTAGTCGACGATCTTTGGCCAAGCAAGCCAATCGAGTAGCATCGATCGAGTCTGGCAAGGAATATCGACGAGTCGAAATTCACGGATGGTGAGAGCAATGACGCATGGGTAGACGTGATCACACAACCAATGGAATACTAGCGCTATATGCCCTCCGAGTAGAAAACCATGCCGCTAACCGTTGAAGCTACTACCGCGTCGTTTGGCGCGACCATCACGAATGTCGCCTTAAGTTCGTTAGATGACGAAAGTTGGAAGGAAATTGAATCCGCTTTCTATGAATTCGGTGTCTTGATTTTTCCAGGTCAGCATCTATCTGCTCAGGCACAAATCGGGTTTGCGCAGCGCTTCGGCGAATTGGAAATTTTGGTCGAGAATCTAAAAACCATCCCGGTGTCCAATCAAGACGGGAGCGGTGCTTTGCTCGACGAAGACTCGCATCAAATGAAACTTTTAATGGGTAACGAAGGTTGGCATACCGATAGCTCGTATATGCCGCTGTCCGCGAAAGCCTCGGTCTTGTCTGCCCACGTTCTGCCATCTGCCGGCGGCGAGACGGAGTGGGCCGATCCACGATCAGCCTATGATGCGCTCGATGAGGAGACCAAACAAAAGATCGCTTGCCTCAATGCCTACCATTCCTATTTTGTATCGCAAGCGAAAGTGGGTCATAAAGTTGCGGTCGGAGCAGGTTACGGATTCTTCGAAGGTGAACCACCGTTGCGTCCCTTAACAAAAGTGCACCCCGTGACCGGCCGTACCGCGCTTTATACCGGTCGTCATGCAGGTCGGATCCCGGGTCTAGAAGACGACGAGGCAGCCGCCTTACTCAATAAGCTGATGTCACTCACCTGTGATCCGTCGCGAACGTTTAAGCATGCATGGCAGGTGGGTGATGTGGCCGTTTGGGATAATCGTTGTGTCTTGCATCGCGCGCGACCTTACGATCATCGCGAAGTAAGAGTGATGGAACATACGCGTATAAAAGGCGATCCGGCGAGCGAATCTGCCCTCAACGCGTGATCACGAATAATTTAGCGTGAACTCATCCGATGAGTGCAGACTGACCGCCATCGACGGGTAAGCACACGCCAGTAATAAATTTCGCTTCGTCCGAAGCGAGAAATAGCGCGGCGTTTGCGACGTCCCAAGCCGATCCCATTTCACTCCCGAGCGGTACGCTCGCGTTGCGCCTCGCGACTAAAGCATCGCGATCGTGACCGGCAGCCACGTAGCCTTCGATAGCCATTGGCGTATTCATTAATCCCGGCATGATCACGTTCGCACGGATACCGAATTTTGCGCTGCCAGTCGCCACCGTGTGCGTATAAGCATTCAAGGCCGCTTTAGACGCTTTGTAGCTCACCAGGCCGACTTCGCAAATTGCCGCAATGGAAGAAATATTAATGATGCTACCGCCGCCTTGTTTGCGCATGATCGGTAGCGCGTATTTGCACGTAAACATGATTGCTTTAAGATTAACGTTAAAAATCTGATCCCAGACTTCTTCGGTGATCGAAGTCGGACCACTATCGTGTGTGCCGATGCCAACGTTATTGTGCAGTATGTCCATCCGGCCATAACGCTCGATGCAAGTATCGGTGATCGATTTGCATTGCGCTTCGTCGGTGACTTCGGCGACTAGTACGCTACCCGTGCCGCCCTTTTCCTGAATCATCGTTAAGGTTTCCTCGGCCGACTCGCCGTTGCGGTCGACGAGCAAAACTTTCGCGCCTTCTTCGGCGAAGCGGATCGCCGTTGCCCGCCCGTTACCAATCGTCGCGCCGGGAGTCTGACCAGCGCCAACGACAACCGCAATTTTGCTAGCTAGACGATCCATGTTTGTTCTCCGGCTCTGCGGTTCTTGTTGTCTTCTATGGGCGATTCAATAATTTGTTCTGCGTGGCGGCAAAGGTATGGTTTCAACTTGGAATCCCTCCGAGAAGCGCTACAATTTAAGAGGCCTAAAACACAATTCGCGGGCCAGGGGTGTAAATGGATTTGCGTATTGCTACTGGCGAGGTGGTCAGAAATCAGTTTAGCAGCTCACGGCCGTTGGTCTAGTGTCATTGTGCGATCCGGTAGTAGGCGGATGGAAACAGAACATTTGCTCACCAAGCGAAAATGAGAATGGGGATTTTCGATGTCAGAACGTTCTACGCAAAGCACACTCAAAGCCAAGCCTCAAGCGGGTCACTTAGATCCTCGCGGTGTACCTATCTCGGCTTGCGATCCAAGTTCCTTGGCAGACTTTGAAACAGCCTTAATTCAATTTGAGAGTTTTTTCGGGGATCCTACAGAAACTCTACAGGTGACTCTAGAACGTGACCCGGAATTCGTACTTGGACACATTTTTTGCGCTAACGCGATGTTATTGATGACCGAGCGACAATACCTTCCGGCAATTCGCGAGTCGCTCGATAAGGCGAATAAGCTTTCTGCAAAATCGAACAGCCGCGAGAAGAGCTTAATCGCCGCTGCACAAGCGATGCTCGATGGACATTGGGTTCGCGCATCGACGATCTGGGACCAAGTACTGGCGGAGTATCCACGTGATGCTTTGGCGCTTCAGAGCGCCCACTTGCTCGATTTTTATCTCGGTGATGCAGTGAACTTGCGTGATCGAATCAGTCGTGTAATGGGTCATTGGGATAAGGGCTTACCCAATTACTCCTACATACTTGGGATGCAGGCTTTCGGACTGGAGGAGTGCAACGAATTCGGCCTGGCCGAAGATACTGCGCTTGCCGCGCTAGACATAGAGCGCCGCGACCCATGGTGTTTGCACGCCTTAACGCATGTATTCGAAATGCAAAACCGTTACCGAGAAGGTCAAACGTTGTTAACTTCTCGGGTCGACGATTGGGCGCCTGACAATGGTTTCGCGTTTCACAATTGGTGGCACTTAGGGTTGTTCTATCTAGAGCGGGAAGACTACGCAAGCGCGCTAGAGTTATACGACGAAAAAATCGCTCCGCAGGAATCGGATATTTCTTTAGAGATCTTGGATGCGAGCGCGCTGTTGTGGCGCCTTCAATTGCAAGGCCAGAATGTCGGCCCTCGCTGGTCGGCGGTCGTCGATGCGTGGTCAAAAAAGACCGCGATCGAAAATGGCTACTACGCTTTTAACGATCTCCATGCGGTAATGGCGTTGGTTGGATCGGGTCGGATTGAGAGCGCGCGAGAAGTACTCGCGGCTGTCCAGGATGCAGCGCAATCGAACGTCGGCGTGACCCGCCGAATGGCCGCCGACATCGGTATACCCACTTGCTCGGCGTTTATTGCATTTGGCGAAGAGCGCTACGACGATGCCATTGACGCGCTTTATCCGATCCGTTCGATTGCACATCGATTCGGCGGCAGTCATGCGCAGCGCGATGTGTTAACGCAAACTCTACTCGAGGCGGCTATCCGCGCAGGCCGGTGCGGCTTGGTAGAGAATCTCATCAACGAACGAAAAGTTCACAAACCGTCGAGTCCATTAACGCAACGTTTCCAACATAAACTGCAAGCAACACGTTTGGATTAAGCGCCGTTTCCCTATCCGCCGCTGCACTAGACGGGAATGCCTATGATGTGTCGAGTTGCACGGAAGCCTGATGAATATTCTTGCCGCCTCGGTCGACGATAACGATCCGCACCAGCTGGCCGATCGATAATGATTCTACGTCGCAGTCAATAATGTTGGTAATTATATCCGGGCCTTCCTGCAAGCTCACAACCCCAACGACGTAAGGCAGCCGATTTTCAAAATACGGGTGATAGAGTTTGTCGAACACGACGAAGGTACGGACCGTGCCATTGCGTGAAGCGGGCACCCAGCGGAGCGAATCCGCACTTGCTCGACATTGTATGCAGGTCTGAGACCGCAGATAGCACGCGCCGCAAGTGCAGTGGGCAAGGGCGAAGTTGCCTGCATCGATTGCATCCCAAAAAGGTTTGTCTTCTATCGCCACGGTCCTTTCCGGGGCGCTCGAATCATTTGCGTATTTACCAGTCACGGCGATTCTCCTGCAACTATTGCGCTCCCATGATGACCACGGACTGTGCCTGACCCGCACCAGTGATACCGACGTTAGTGACGAGCGCGGTACGCGCATCGGGCACTTGGGTCGCGCCGCCTTCTCCGCGTAGCTGACGGACGGCCTCTGCCACGTGAGTGAAGCCTTGTACGTAGCCCCATGAGTGCAAGGTGCCCGAAGTGTTGCAAGGACTACGTGAATTCCAGCGAAAATTTCCGGTCCTGATCCAATTTCCGGCTTCGCCTGGAGCGCACAACCCATAGGCTTCAAGCTGCAAGGCGACGATGATCGTAAACGCGTCGTAGAACTCAAAGACATCGATGTCGGCGAGCTCGAGACCGGCGCTAGAAAATGCGCGCTCGCGCGCTGGGCTTACATTAAAATCCGCTAAGCCCATTGCGATATTCGTGCTCCGTCCATAGGCCTGGCCGACGTCATGACAAGCGCCCATGCCGAGAATATCAACCGGCGTTGTATTGAGATCGTTCGCCCTCTCCTTCGTTGTTACGATAAATGCGATCGCACCATCAGTAACCAAACAATAATCGAGTAGGTGTAACGGTCTGACGATGAAACGTGAATCCTGATGATCCGCTACGCTGATCGGTTTATTCGACCGAAACGCGTCTTGGCGTGGCACGGCGTTGCTGCGTAGCGCTACCGCAATCTCAGCGAGGTCTGCCGAACTAGTTTGGTATTTATGAAAATAACTTTGCGCCATTAAGGCGCACTGCGCGCCTGGTGAAAAGAGACCAAACACAGCATGCTCGTTTTCTTCATCGGCACCAATCGTCAATGTCTGCGAACGTGCGTTTGTTGCGTGAACGCACACAACGTAGTCGGCCGTTCCCGCTTCGATTAGGCCAATGGCAGAAGCAATCGATATGATCCCAGTAGCGCCGCTGGAATTTATCTGCAACGTGACGTTCGCGCCGAGGCCGGCTCGACTCGCCGCCATACCGGCGGCACCTGCGCCGAATCCAGGCTGGAATATGTAGCCGTTGAGATCGCGTCGGTCGATCCCGCAATCCGCAATCGCGAGTTCAACTGCGTCCCACGCTAGTTTTTCTGCGCTCGTGTCGGGTATTAATCCTTGATGGGTGACCCCCAATCCCGCAATGGCATATTTCGACATGTCGTGCTTCCAATTTTCGCAAGAGTTTTTGACGGACGTTTCGGATCATACTACCTGTCGCATCCGGTTCTTTTGCGGGGCAGCTCGACGCAGCTCGCTTGAACAGGGTCCTTGAAGCTTTCTAGGCGACACTCAGTGCTAAGGCTACCATGGCGCTAGTTCAATATTTGCCGCCATAATGCACCACAGAAACCGAGTTCTCGAGTTCGGCGGTGTCATGGTAACTGCTGGCGGAGAGACCTTTGGCGCGCGATCACGGGAGTGTGTAGCATATGAGTCTGTACCAAGATTTTGACCATTTAGCGCCGCCAATTGGCGCCGACGGCACACCGTTTGAATACTATGAGCAGCTTCGCGACGAGGCGCTTATCACCAACACGCCGATCGGTTGGAGTGAGCATCACGGCGGATTTTGGGTCGTCACGGGGTGGCAAGCTGCGCGTGACGTATATCTCGACCATCAAAATATTTCGAGTCGGGTAGTGGCCTTACCCCAGTACCAAACCTCAACCGGCAACCGTATGATTTTGGCCGAGGAGGACGAACCGGCCCACAAGACTCATCGACGACTGGTCAACTCACCGTTTTCGCCGGGCAACGCGGAGAAGATTGACGAACAAGTCGGCACTACTGCCAATGAACTGATCGACGGTTTTATTGATCACGGCCGGGTGGAATTTTGTCATGTGTTCGGTGACCGCATGACCGAGAGAGTGGCTGCGATCATGCTCGGTTTGCCACCCGACGATGGAATAATGCACCGTCGATGGACCCACGCAGCAACACATGGCATCTACACCGATAGGCCTGCTGCCGAATTACAGATGCGCGAACTCGACGCTTATTGGGAATCGCTAATTGCGGAAAAGCGTTTGCGGCCAACCAACGATGTGTTCTCGATCGTCGTGCATTCCGAAATTGACGGAGAAAAACTATCGCAGACGCAATTAAAAGATTTCTTCACGATTCTGCTCTTGGCAGCGATCGATAACACGACCCGCTTGTTGAACACCGTCGGTTGGCGTTTGGCCTGGGACCATGATTTGCGCCGTCGACTAGCAGCCGATCCCCATCGTATACCGGCCGCGGTTGAAGAGTTCGTACGACTCTATGCACCAGCGGTCATTTTTCGCGTGGTTGATAATGATGTGACCATGCATGGCGTCGAGATGAAAAAGGACCAACACATCTGCTTGGTCGCGCAACTTGCCAATCGCGATCCGCGCGAATTTCCGTATCCCGATAATTTGATCGCCGATAGAACACCGAATCGACATCTCACCTTAGGTACCGGTATTCACCGCTGTCTTGGCTTGCATCTCGTGAAGGTCGAACTGCGGGTTGCGATCCAAGAACTGCTGCGTCGTATCCCAACTTTTGCCCTGGACCCGGAGCGCAAGCCAGGCTGGGAATGCGGGCAAGTCAGCGGTATGAACGACGTGCCCATCGTTTTCCCACGCGGCGGTGGCTTAGACCCTAGTTGGACACCAGCCCAAGCGTCGACTTGAAGTAAGGGATCTCTAAATCAAATTTGTATACGGCAGTTTACTTCCACAAAATTTAGGCGCCGAGCGTTCCAGTGTGATCCCAGCAGCCAACGAATGCACAATATCCTCCACAACGAAATATATTGTTGTGTAGCTGTTCATTGAACGTCTGCCCCGATATATTGCCGAGCACCACTGCATGAAAACGCTACACACTGCGGAGATCAATATGGCGACGAAGATAGATTTTGGGATGTTCGATTGGCTCGATCGTGCACCGGGTACGACGGCAGAGTTGTACGAGTCGCGCATGCAGCTAATTGCCCGCGCCGATGAAGCTGGTTTCTACGGGTACCACATGGCGGAACATCACGGCACCGCGCTCGGCATGTCGCCATCGCCGTCATTATTTTTTGCAGCGCTTGCGCAACGGACGAAAAATATTCGCTTTAGCCCCATGGCATTTTTACTGCCGATGTACCATCCGGTGCGCTTAATCGAAGAAGTGTGCATGCTTGATCACCTGTCCAACGGAAGAGTGGAAGTTGGTATCAGCCGTGGCGTCTCGCCGCATGAGATCAGATGCTTCGGGATCGACCCGGACGAAACGCGAGAAATTTTTGCGGAGACCTTAGAAATATTTCGTTTGGGTATGGCGAATGATGTACTCAATTTCAGCGGTAAGCATTTCACGTTTCACGACGCGCCAATGCCGATTAAACCGCTGCAGTTACCGCATCCGCCGATCTGGTATCCGTCGTTTAGCGAAGCCGGTGCAACGTATGCCGCCGAAAATGGTTTTCACTATATGAGCCTCGGGCCGCCGTCGTTAACGGCAGCACTTAATAAGGTTTATCGCGATGTGGCCGCAGCGCATCCTGAACAAGCGAAGCGAATGAACGGTGGTGCGCCGAAGATTGGGGCGAGCCGACAAATATTTATCGCTGAGACTGAAGGCGAAGCAATCAAGATTGCGAAACCTGCCTATGATTATTGGTATAAGTCGATATTAGAGTTATGGCATCGTAATTCGGATCACACCTACGACGAATTCTTTAGTTGGGATCCGTGTTTCGCAGGCGAAGTCATTTTGATCGGATCGGTCGACAAAGTACGCGATCAAATTCAGAAAATTGTTGACGATTGTGGGATCAATTATTTTATCGGCTCGTTCGCCTGGGGTTCACTCACCCCAGAGCAAAGTCGCCGATCACTTGATCTCTTTATCTCGGAGATCATGCCAACCATAAAAGCCTAGTGTTTTTAAGCCAGCGCTATTGCCTAGCGGCGGCTGGCAGATTCGCGCTCCGTGCCTAGATCGCTTACCGCCGGCACGACCTGCTCGATAAAATTTTGCATGTACTCGGCGGACTGGTCCCAGGTCATGCCGGCTTTGGTCGCCATTAAATGTATCTCGTCAGGCGCCGCATTCGCGTAGACGCTGCGTAATTCGTTGATGGCCTGATCGGGAGTGACAAAAATTTTCTCCCATCCAGGGAGGTCTTCCGGTTTCTCCGGAGGGGTTTCCATAAACATAGCGCTATACGGACGGATACCTTGACGCTCGTAATTGAAGCTATGGAATACGCCAAGGCGGTGTTCGGCCCAGGCTTTTTCTGGATCGTCGGTCACGTAGCTTGATCCAAACGTCCAAATCCGTGCGTAGTTTTCATCGCGATTGTTACGCGCACACGTCGCTTGCCACGCGCTCCACCACTGGTTCCACATGTCGCCACCGGTGAGTCCAGTAAAAAACCCGCCAATCGCACCCACATCAAGACCCAACCGGGCGACCCGATCCATAGCCGCCGGCACCGAAAACGGTGCGACCACGTACATCGCCGGACGCGGCTTCTGCAAGGGTTTGGGGTTCAGCCACACGCCTTTCAATGAATAGCGTTTGCCATCGAAGTCGAAAGGTTCGTCGTCCGTCCAAGCACGCTGAATTATTTGCAGTCCTTCTTCGAACAGGCTCGGACGGAATTTCGGATTGATGCCGAGCATCGAAAATTCCATGTCGAAGGTTTGGCCCGCTTGTCCAAACCCGGCATCAATGCGCCCGCCGGAGATGATATCGAGCACGGCGATTTGTTCCGCCAACAGCACCGGATGGTAATACGGCAGCTGAAAAATATTCGACTGTATCCGGACTCTTTTGGTACGCATCGCCGCCGCCGTCATGGTGACCGCGATACCCGGGTTGTAACCATCAGGGTCGCCGTGATGTTCGGCAAGACTTATTGCGTGAAAACCGAGGCGTTCCATTTCTTCCATGTGCTCGAACGCGCCGCCATAGAAGTTTTGCCAAGGTTGGAAGAACTCCGCTTGAGCGGCATTGCGAAAATCATAGAGTACGCCGAATTTCATTATCGCTACCTCTGATTTAACAGGCTGCTACGTTCTTACCGTAAAGATTGTAGTTCGAATCGCGGCCTAGTAGATATGAGTTTTCGGCCGATCGTGATGAGTGTCGATCGTAAACATTGGCGCGAGGTGCGAACCAGGATCCTTTTCGTATGCTGCAAATTTATCAATGAACGATTGGTCTCACAATGTCGGCAGCCGAGTGAACTCGACTACCCGTGCTGCTAAAAATCAAGACTAACAGCACCTCGCCAGCGGCCTACATTCGAGGCATGATAAGCAACCCCAACGAGAGGAATTAAAATGGCAAACACCACCCCAACCCTTCCCGGTCAACTCGGCAACGCGAATATGGTATTGAGAGATGATCCGCGTGCGGATCCGCGCATG
>JBLFWZ010000037.1:0-24050 GCA_047611905.1 Gammaproteobacteria bacterium
CCATGGACGCCCTATACACGTACTGCAGTGCGGCAGAAGCCGGATTCGAAGGGTTTGGCGCAGCGGTGTTCGAGCCGCTTGAACCCGTCGCTGGGGTGACATCACGTACCGAGATCATCAAAGGCGTCGATGGAAACGACATTACTTTGTACATCCATGAACCGGCGACTCGTAGCGGTTCGGCACCGTGCATCGTGCATACGCACGGCGGTGGCATGGTCTTATTGAAAGCCTCGGGCGCGAGTTATGTGCGCTGGCGTGATGAATTGGCCGCCGCCGGCATGGTCGCCGTTGGAGTCGAATTCCGTAACGGCGGGGGCACGCTTGGCAATCATCCATTCCCTGCAGGACTTAACGATTGTGCGAGTGCAGTACAGTGGGTCGACGAGAATCGAAGTGCCCTCGGTGTTTCAAAAATTATCGTGTCAGGCGAATCAGGCGGCGGCAATTTGTGCATCGCCACGGCACTGAAAGCGAACAAGGAAGGTTGGATCAAAAAGATTGCCGGTATCTACGCGCAATGCCCGTACATTTCAAACCAATGGGCACCGAAAAGTACCGACCTGCCTTCGTTATTCGAAAACGATAATTATTTGATCAATGTGAGTTCAATGGGCGCGCTAGCTAAGGTCTATGATCCGGAAGGCGCGAATGACAACAATCCCTTATGTTGGCCGTATGTCGCCACAGCGTCCGATCTCAAAGGGTTGCCGCCGCATGTTGTGTCAGTCAATCAGCTTGATCCGCTACGCGACGAAGGATTGGCGTATTTCCACAAGCTGCTCGGGGCCGGTGTGAATGCAATTAGTCGCACGGTGAACGGTACGTGTCACGCTGGTGATTGTCTGCTTCGAGCCGCGTTACCGGACGTCTACCAAGCAACGATTGCCGATATGAAGAGCTTTGCCGACTCGCTATAAGGCTGGGGATAAATAACACGGGTTCCAGTTTGAGACGCACTATGCGGCGGCTAGATTGCCGCCGCGTTGCGCCGCAGGCTGCGTGGAACATAACGGTATTCGGAGATCCTTAAGAGCGCTTAACGATCTTTGAAAAATTAGGCGCAGGGTCTCTTTTCGAGCAAGATCGTTCGGCGCAACATCGCAGAACTACTCGATAATCTCGTGCGTAGTTAACGAATCGCAGCCTATTCACATGATTTTGCGTCATAGGCCGACCGCCGACAACTAATCAGAGGTTTTTTAATTTGAGCCAAGGCTGAACGCCGGAACAGGTTCCGGAAAGCCTTTGAGAGAAAGCGGGGCGTGCGGTTCAAATCCGAAATTCTCTCGATCGTGAATCGACTCGCGCGTATTGTAATCGACTAGTACTTCGCTGGACAACGCTTGCTCACACAGGCGCGAGGCGAGGTTAACGGCTTGGCCTACTGCCGCGTATTCGAGCCGACCTTCGCCGCCGATAATGCCAACCGTCACCAGTCCGCTCGCGACCCCAACGCCGACACCGAGTGGGTACTCCTTGCTACTCCATGGTTTTATGAGCAATGCGACGATTTCGCGAATACGATTGCCAAGGGCTACGGCGCGCTCGGCGTGGTCGGGCATGTTGACTGGCGCACCGATCAGTATCAAAACACCATCGCCTGCATAATCTTTAATTGTACCTTCGACTTCGAGCGCGACCGCGCCAACTGCGTCATAGTATTCACGCAACAGTTGCAGCACGTCTTGTGACGAATGAGCGCCCGCGAAGGCAGTGAATCCGCGCAAATCGCTACACACCACTGAAAGCTCACGTAAATCTTCGCGCATCGCGCCATGCAATCCTTCGCGATTAACCAAGGCTGCGACTTGCGGCGACAGGAAGCGGCTCATGAACAGGCCTTGTCGACCGCGCAATTGTGCGTGCCGCATAGCACCCGCAAGTAGCATCATGAGCCCTAGAATGGTCGTCATCGGCGCGATCGAGCGCGGTAATACAATGCCGGCTGCAATCACTGGACAGGCGATTAAAAATGCAACGAGACGCACTCTTTCAGCCGGATCAGGATGTCGATTAAGACACAAGACAATTGAGCCAGACCACAGCAGCATTGCGGTGCAGACCGGTGCGACGAATAGCAGCATCACATTCAGCGACCATTCGCTCGGGCCCTTTATGCCGCCGAAAAATTCTCGCAAAAATAATTCCGGAAAAAGCATCGCATTGATGCCGTAGATGAGAATTAAACCTTGCGCGACGCGGATCGCGTAATCGCCAAACAAAGTGCGCAGATCACCTGAAGGGATTGTTCGCCGTACCAAATGCACCCATTCGAATATCGCTAAAAATGCCAGCAACTCCGGAATAACAAGCAGGCCCGCCCACCTTGGCAGGGCGCCCGCCAAAGACATTTCTAAACCAATATTGGAACCAATGATCGCGAGTCCAACCATGGCCAGACCCACTGCTAATGCGCGACTCGTGCCAGATTCCGGATCGGCACGGACGAATGCCCAGGCAATGCCTAAGGAGACTAATGCAGTAAGAAAAAAAGTGTTGTCTATCACTTAGGTATCTGCCGGTAGACTACGGAATCAAAAATTTCGATTTACCTACGCATTCTAGCAGGCGCGGGCTCGAATCTTGTGGTGAACATCTGATGGTGCGCTTTGGCGAATTTCAATGATTTGCGTTTAGTTCGCCGCTACTGCTTGTTTCAGATCTTTCGCGAGATGGCGCGACGCGATGTAGTAATGCAACGCGCTCCACACATTAACGAATACCGTTGCGACTAGCGCGTAGCGTAGAGACTCCGCACCATACTTTGGTGTGAGCGCGTCACTGACAACGCCAACTAAGGTCGGGCCGAGTCCCAGTCCAATTAAATTTACAATGAAAAAAAGTAGCGCGGATGCGAGTGCGCGCATTCGAGGTGCAACTAAGGCGTGTGTGGTTGCTAGGGTCGGACCGAGATACATGTAGGCAAACGCGAGAGGTATAAAGTACAAGCATAAAGATAAGTAAAAATGGTGACTCAGAAATGCTGCAGCGGCACACGGCGCTGCCAGTAGGTTCGCGATTGCGGGCACCCACATCGACCATCGAACATCACGACGACTCAAGCGATCGGCCAAAAAGCCGCCGGCAAACCCGCCAATCGCACCGCCGATGCCGATGATGAATCCGAGGGGTAGCGCTACGATGCTGATCTGATCTATAGGGATCGCATAACTGCGGACATAGAAGGAGACGAGAAATGCCGACAAGCCATAGCCAACGAAAGCGTGCAATGCTGCAGCAATGGATAAATGGATAAATGTTCGAGTATTAAGCAGCTGCTTGAACACCGCGCGCATGGCGGGAGGAGGGCGATCGGAACCGGGCGCATCGTAACGGCCGCGTAGCGGTTCTTTAAGCGTGAAGCGGACAAGCAAAGCGAGAAAAATTCCGGGTATTGCGACTGCAATGAAGACCGGTCGCCAACCGAAATTGTCATTTACCCAGGCGCCGAATACGTAAGCGAGAAACACGCCAAAGGTAATTCCGCTCGAGTAAATTGATAAGGGCAACGCTCGGCTGCCGGGTGGAAATAAATCCGAGATAATCGAATGCGAGGGTGGGCTGCCGCCCGCTTCGCCGATACCGACGCCGATTCGAGCTAATAGTAACTGAGAGAAGTTCTGCGCGACCCCACACAGCGCCGTCATAATGCTCCACACGCCAACAGACAATGCAATAACGTCGCGTCGGATGCCGACATCGGCCCAACGTGCCAATGGGATCCCCATCGTCGCGTAAAACACGGCGAACGTGAGTCCTTGCAGCAACCCTAGTTGTGTATCGCTCAGTCCAAGCTCGACACGCATCGGTTCCTGGAGAACTGAAATAATCTGTCGATCAACGAAATTGAATACGTACACCAAGGTTAAGATAGCGACGACATACCACTTCATAAAAGTAGTCGGCGCGGCATGCGTTGATTCTTGTGGTGCGATATTCAAATTTTGGTCCTGATATTGCCCTGAGCGGTAACGTTTAAGCGGCTTTGCAAGTGGTCGCACATGACGATACTCGATTAATGCGCTAAAGGAAAAAACTGCTCCGCCGCGCGCAGATTAAATGCGTTTAAGCCGCGTCCCGGTGCGCAATTCTGGCGCATCTTCTCGAGTTCGGCGAACCGTCAATACCGCATCGCAGCCCATCGAACAGCATTCGGCGACCGATTCGATTTTACAGACTATTTAGAATATCGTGCCCTTGGAACTGAGACGACGATATAAGGAACAAGCCATGGTTATGATCGAACTCGCTCGCGATCTACGCGAAGAAGGTAACGAGCTTTATACATTTTTATCCGCGCTAAGCGACGAAGACCTGCGTCGGCCAACTCCATTTAAAAACTGGACCGCCGAAGACATTATTCAGCATCTCGTTGTTGGCGACTGGTTTAACACCTTGTCTATGACAGACCCGGATCTTTTCAAAGCGCTTATGCAGCGTCGCCTGGACGCGCGCGCCGCCGGCGCTAAAAGCTCTGGCGTTGAATACTTAGACGAGCCCGTTGCGGCAGGTAGCGAGCTATTGTCGCAATGGCATATTCGATTTAATCATTTGTGTGATCTGTTCAACGACGCCGATGCCAAGGCGCGCATGAAATGGGTCGGACCCGACATGAGCATCCGATCTGCGGCCACCGCGCGACTAATGGAGACCTGGGCTCACGGGCAAGATATGTACGATATGGTCCAGGTCGATCGCGCCGCTACCGATCGGATACGGCATATCGCCGTGCTGGGGGTGAACACATTTGGCTGGACGTTTCAGAATCGAAACATCGAAACGCCCGGACCGACGCCCTGCGTACAACTCGTCGCACCTTCGGGTGATAACTGGAATTGGAACGACGAGAACAGCGAAGCAAAAGTAAGCGGTCGCGCGTTAGATTTCTGTCACGTTGTTACTCAAGGGCGCCATGTTGAGGAGACGTCGCTCGAAGTTACTGGTGATACAGCGATTAAGTGGATGGCTATCGCGCAATGTTTTGCTGGGCCAGCAGAAGATCCGCCAAAGCCTGGTTTACGGGGATGGGAGAAATAGCATTTTCCGAAGCGGATAGAAAAAAGAGCCTCTTGTTCTTCGCGTGCCAGCTAGTCGCCGGGTGCAAGGGTGCGAGAATATAGATGCGCCGTGAACGCTTAGTGTGGAACTGATAGGGGCTGGTGCAAGCGGGTCAAAACCCGAGCATCGGCAGCCATGCAATGGATGCGTCTATCCGAGGACACTTAGCCGAGAGAATCTCGTAATGAGAATGACAGACGAGTAAATTGCCGACATAAAAGAAAAGGCTCGGTGGCCTTACCACCGAGCCTGTCGTTACGCCGCTCTTCGAAGTCCTCATACCAATCATCTAGCTCGCGGCCAAGTGCACGTTTGTTAGTCGCGCGCTTCGCAGCGGTGGAGCGCACGTGGGCGCCGCCTTTGCCCAGGATCGGTAGATTACCGAGAGGATTACGTCGTTTAAGCATTCAAATCTCCTCCTTTTTACAACGTTAGATAATTCCAACGAATAAATTTTCTTTTGCACAGCAGCAGATAGCTGACGCTCGACAACAACAACTGCGGTGCTTGTTCGCCTTCATCAAAGCAGAACTTTCGAGGAAGGTCCGAGTAAATTGATCTCGTTAACTGTTTGCTTATCCATTGCTGCTACCCATACCCAACTTTCGATTAGCCTTTGATGCACACAATTTGCTTCAAGGTGTGCACGACGTCGACTAGATCGCTCTGATGCTCCATCACCTGATCGATGTCTTTGTACGCAGCAGGGATTTCATCGATCACACCTTCGTCTTTACGGCACTCGATGCCTGCTGTTTGCGCTTCCATGTCGAGCACGGTGAAGCGTTTCTTTGCTTGGGTACGGCTCATTGCGCGTCCAGCGCCATGCGCACAGGATTCGAACGATGAGGACTCTCCTTTGCCTTTCACGATGAACGACTTCGTGCCCATGCTGCCAGGAATGATGCCAAGTTCACCTTGACCTGCCCGAATCGCACCTTTGCGGGTGAGATAAACCGACTCGCCGAAATGAGTCTCGCGCGCAACATAGTTGTGATGGCAATTAATGGCTTCACCGACAATCTCAAAATGCGGTAGCAGCCGTTTCAGTTGGTCAAGAATCAAACGCATCATCTCGCGACGATTGAACTTTGCGTAGTTTTGCGCCCACTCCACGGCTGCAACGTAATCGTCAAAATGCTCCGCCCCTTCACGAAAATAGGCGAGGTCTCGATCCGGCAATGAAAGCGATATGCGTTCCGCATCTTGTTTTGCGAGCGCAATGAAATAGCGACCAATTGCATTGCCGATGCCACGACTACCCGAATGCAGCATCACCCAAACCTTTTCGTTCTCATCCAAACAAATTTCGATAAAATGATTGCCGCCACCCAACGTACCCAGTTGTCTTACCCACGTTAGATAGGATTTTTTTCGCAAATTAGCGATCTTCGGATGCCGTTCAAGAATACGGTCTAGCCCGCCCTGGAGGCCTGCAATGGTCGAGCGCTTCGCGATGTCAGATTTATGCGTTGCAAATCCCACTGGAACGACCGACTCAATCGCCGAACGTAGGCGGCGCGGATTATCCGGCAGGTCTTCGGCTGTAAGCGACAACTGCACCGCATTCATACCGCAACCAATATCAACTCCTACCGCGGCAGGAATAATCGCACCAAGGGTTGGAATCACCGATCCGACAGTCGCACCGATGCCTAGATGGACATCCGGCATCGCTGCAATATGCGAATGGATGATCGGAAGCTCAGCTATCTTCGCGAGTTGCGCATAGGCCTGTGGTTCGATCTCGTCGGTAAAGATTTTGACCGGTACACGGCCTGTAGTAATGATCTGTCGAATTGGCATGACGTGACCCTTCTTATTTCAGGGCAAAAAAAAGCCCCGCACGATTCACACCCAGGGCTTTGACACGCTGGAAGACAATAACGCCTTCCATTTTCGGGAAGGCTAGAAAAATGAATGGTTGTTGAATCCGTTTCGCAAAGTATTTTCCCGCAGTTGATTCGTTAAGTGGTCGCGGAGTGTATTCCGTTCTTCGGCGAAGTCAACTCCGATGACATAAAATTACACATGGTGTCTTGGTTCGATTCCATTGTTGGATTCCAACGGCGACAGATTCATTTGGTTGAGATTCGATTCAATGAGTCGACGTATTGCGGCGGCTTAAAGTCGGTACGCGCTTTGCCCGATTCGACACAATGGCGATGGCTGCGTCCCAAATAGATCAGTCTTGTTCAACTGCATCTGTTCCAAATAGATCTGCCCTATTCGAATACCCGGTATTTTCTCAATGCCAATAGCATCTTCGATGCAGAACTGTTCGAGTCGATTGCTGCATTACATGGTATGGCCGTAGTTCGTGCGTATGTTGAATGCGTCCGACGCGCGGACAGTAAGTTCTGTTCGACGGTCAAACTGCGCTTGCAAACGATCCATTGCGTATTTCGTAAATTTCGTTGTGCAACGGTACCTGTTACTGGCGTTAGTTTGCGGCCGCTATTAAGTCCGTGTCCGTTTCGCTAGTATCCCTTCTCAGCAGCTTTATCCAACTTGGGGGCAGCTATGCAGCTAGGGTATATCGGGTTTGAAGTAACAAATGTGGATGCTTGGAAAAGGCTCTGCGTCGATGTGATTGGGCTCATGCCTGCCGGCGAAAATGGCAATGGCTCCATCGGCTTCCGCATGGATGAGTGCATGCAGCGATTGTTCGTACGCGAGGGACCGGCCGATGATGTTTGCGCTCTCGGGCTTTGTGCTGCAAGTACCGAGGAGTATGAAGCGACGCTCGCGCGACTCAGAGCAAATGATGTTGCATTCGAAACAATGCCTGCCAGTGAGGCAAGCGCGCGTGGGGTGGAGCGTTTGGTTCGTGTGAGTGCGCCGTACGATGCCCCAATCGAATTCGCAACGCCACTACGATCAGCAAGCACTCCTTATGCAACGCAATACGCCGGCGAAGATTGGTTGACAGGGGGTCTTGGCGTCGGCCATGTGCTGCTGCGTGTTCCGGATAAAGACGTGATGTCAAAATTTCTGATCGACTGTTTTGGCTTTCGCTTTAGCAACACCGGCAACGCCTCATGGAATGGCCACGATGGCGCGCAAGCGGCGTTTATGAACTGCAACGCGCGCCACCATTCCCTAGCGTTAGCGACTGTTGGCGAACGTCTGCCGCAACTGGCTGGGCATTTCATGCTCGAACGGAAGAAAGTGGATGGCGTTGGACTGACTTACGATAGGGTGCGCGGGGCGGGACTACATGTGACGAACGGCATTGGGCGACACACGGACGGCTCACTCACGTTTTATACGCAAACACCGTCGGGCTTCGATTTCGAAATCGGCGCAGAGAGTTTTCAAATTGACGACGATTGGAAAGCCTATGAGCTGTCGGCTTACAGCGTTTGGGGGCACGAGTTTCAGCCGGCCCCGGCGGTGTTGTAACGCTACAAATTAAATCGACACGGCGAGCCTTAACGCCGCCGGGAGACGATTAACATCGAAGCCGGTTGCGGGCGACATTGAACTACACAGGCCGGCAGTTTCGCGCGCGATGGGCACCACTGGTTCGTTAATGAGATGCGCGATGTAGTTTTAGTTTGGCGAATTATCGAGTGCTTTGGCTAATGCTTGTGCGTCCGAGTATTTCGTGACTTCTTTGGCAACTTCCTCGGTCTCGGCGCGCGCTTGAACAAGGTGCCAGATAAGCCATAGCACGACACCAATGACTGTCAACAACATCTCGCTGCCAACGAACGGATACATTGGCCCGATATCTAGTAAGTTTACGTTCCACGACTCGATCCCAGCATTCATCTTCTACGTTCCTCCGGTTTGCGTTTGTGCGGCTGTCCGAATCGCTGCTGAAACAGCTTGCGCCTGCGCTCGCGCTTGGTCGTCGTCACTCATATCGAGCCCGACGAGTTCGACCGCCGCAGGTATGCGTAGGCGCCCCATGCGCTTCAAGATTCCGGCGGCCACATAGCCGGGAATAAATCCGAGTACAACGAACATGATGATTGCGCCAAGAAATTGCCCCCAGGGTGTGATCGCAGCGTATTCGGGATTCATTGACGATGGATAGCCCCACAACATGAATCCGGCAACAACCACACCGTAAAATCCGGCGTAGCCATGTACGGCAACGGCGCCAACTGCGTCATCGATCAAAAACCGTCTCTCAACCCAATGGTGCATCTTGTACGCCACAATCGCCGCGCCGCCGCCAATCAACATGGCTTGGATTGGATGATACAAATCGTTACCTGCCGAGGCGCCGATGATGCCTGCGAGACCGAGTGAATAAGTCCAAAACGGATCGCCTTTGGAAATGAGGTAACCGACCAGCATTCCGCCAGATAGAGACATAAGAAAATTAAATGTAATTGCCGATGTTGACGTGGGGGCAAGATAAATATTCGTTGTCGAGAAAAACGAACCGTCCATGCCGGCTGCTTCACCGATGTCGAGGATCGGAATATTGCAGGCGACGTAGAAGCCCCAGAAACCAGTGTAGATTAAGAATAGGCCGACCGTAACCAGCCACGGATTGTGCGGACGAATGGTGCGCGGTGTGCCGTCGGGCGCAAACTTGCCGATACGAGCGCCCAGATGAATCAACACACCAAGCGCAAAACCGCCCGCGATGGCGTGGATAACCCCGGACGCATAAGCGTCGTGGTAGCCCAGTTTTTGGACCATCCAGCCGTCCGCCGACCAACCCCAGGCCGCGTCGATGATCCAACAAAACGAGCCAATTAGAATAGCAAGGATCCAGAAAGCGCCGGATCGAATACGCTCGATAACGGCGCCTGAAACGATCGACGCGGCGGTCCATGAGAACAATAAAAATGCCGCCCAGAAGACGCCGTTAATGTGTGCCCAGGCCATCGTGTCGTCCGCTGTTAATGCGTCCTGCACGGGAGCGCCGCCCATGTGCGCACCCATTAACTCGCTCCAAGGTGTCGCCCACGCCGCGCTTTTTAATCCTCCCGTGATACCTGGTCCATTCTGCAATGCAAAATAAAGCCACCAACCAAAATAGTAGAACGTGATCGTAACCAAAGGGATCAACATGGTGTTCTTCATCAGCGTATGCATCATGTTTTTCTGGCGCGATGCACCTACTTCATACATGCAGAAACCGACGTGGATGAGAAACATGAGAACTACCGTGATCCAATAGTAGACTTCGGTAAAGATGATAGTTAGCGCGTCGAGTTGATTTTCCATATTGCACCATGTTCGTTGTATGGCGTAAGGAATACGCCAAAACTGTCGTCGCCGATTCCGCGAGCGCTCGGCGCAAATGATAATTTGCGTTCGATTAAGTGTCTTTCGAGACAGCGCGATGTGCGACGGTCACGTATTCGTCTAGTGACCTCAAGCTTGCTGCGAGCTATGCGTTATTGTCAAGCCATGTACTGGGCGCGTTTTTAAGCCTTAGTTTTGTGCTGTCACAATCAATCTGTCTCGGCGATTGTCCGTGACCAATGCGGTTCGAATTTCAGAACTTGCGCGGGACCACGGAGACGCGGGTTGAACATCGCGTTGTGCCAATAGGTCGCGCGATAGTGCGGATCAGAATCCGTCAGCCGATGCACGGTGCATGGGATAGTGAAGCGTTGATTCGCCTGTTTGTACTCGAGCGTACAAATCGCTGCGGTGACAAGTATTTGCGCTGTCGGTGACGCTAAATTAAATAATGCGGTTGGTGCGTCGGAAAATTCACGCGGATATTGATAGTAGACGTTTTGCAATAGCCGAACCGCCGCCTCGTAGCGTTCCAAGGGATCGAGAGTGGTGCGCACAATGTGCTGGAATTGCGCGGTGGCATGCTCCGGCGAATCCTTCACGATTAGCGTAACGATCGGATTAAGACGCGAGCCATCTTCCAGCACAGCTTCCGGACACATACCTGCGCTCGGTCGACCGTCGCTGCGCCGCACCACGTGCTGGCGCAAACGGCATTGCCATCCCAAGAAAACGCTCGCAACCTCGTCGGTTTGCTCAATCATCATATTGCGACTCGATCACACTAGCATGCTGCCGCGGAATTGCGGCAAGCCGTCGTCAATAGTGTAACAAGGTGCTTGGTCGTTAACGTAAATATGGCGTACGCCATGCAAGCCCGAGCCCTCATCAATCGATCCTGCCACGATACCAATATAGGGCTGTGACTGGGACTCCCAGAATATTGAACTGCCGCAGCTTACACAAAAACCGCGGCGTGCCCGAGACGAGGATTGAACCCATCGTAGTGTGTTCGAGTCCTTGATTTTTAGGAGCGCTTTTGGGGTCGCCGAATAGGCCGCAAAGCCACCGTGCCAGTGGCGACACTGAGAACACTGGCAGTAAACCAGATCGCGTAATTGAGTCGTGCTAAAGCGTGTTTTAGCGCACAGGCATCCACCGCTGAATTGACCGTCTCGATAGGGTAGTTGTTGGGTTTGTCGCACCACTGCCTGCGCCACCAATTGTTCCATTAGAATGACCGGATGATAGATCTAAAATTGACGCAGCAGAACGTTGATCAATTCGCGCTCGATGGCTTTATCGTGCTTGAGAATATTATCGATTCGGCGGCGATACAGTGTCTACGCGAACGCTATGATGCCTTGTTTGCCGGGGATTTCGAATCCGGCTTATTACCTGACGAAGTAAACTGGCAACAAGGTCGCGACCGCGCGGACGCGACCCGGCAAATTTGCAATGCGTGGAAAGGCGATCGATTTGTCGCCGAAGTGATCCTCGATAAACACATTGGCCGCGCCTGTGCGACGCTCGGCGGCTGGCCGGGAGCACGTATCAACCAAGATAATTGTTTCTGGAAGCCACCGGGTGGGTCGGCCGTCGGTTTTCACCAAGACTCGGCGTACGAAAACTGGGTGGTTCCATCAGATATGGTGAGCTGTTGGATCGCGCTCGACGATACAATGCTGGACGGCGGGACAGTGGAATATATCCGCGGCTCGCATCGTTGGGGTGGTGCTGAAATGATCGAGAACTTCCATGCGCCAGCCGATCCGTTTAAGGAAATGCGCGACGCAGCGAGTAGGGCACAGATCGATGAGCCGGATCATGTAAAGCTTGTGGTACCGGCGGGCGGCGGTGCATTCCACCATGGTCGCACTTGGCACGGCTCGCAGACCAATCTCACCGCGAGGCACAGGCGTTCAATTGTTGCGCACTGCATGACATCCGAGGCGCGCCATCATCGCGTTAACGTGAGCCCGATATATAGTCGCTATAAACGCTTCAACGACGACGCGTTGGACGAAACCTACTTCCCCATCTTGTGGCGCAACGATGGTTACCGCACGCCGTTCCTCGATCCGTATTCAAGAAGGGAAATAGGCTGGGGTGGCGCCTACTAGAGGTCGAGTCATTTGATGAAGAACCGAAAAGCGCAGTTTTAACACCCGAATAAACCGGCACGGGATTGAATTACCCGGTAACCCAGATCAGCAGCCCGTGGTGCCTGCATTGTGAGTTGCATCGTGTCCGAATATTAAATTGTTGGACTGTGAAAAATGATTTGTTGTCTACGTTGCGGCCTGACTATGCGAACTGATCGTAATGTAACGATCGCTTTCTCCGGACGAGGCCGGCAAATGCGCGGCCAAATGCCACGTCCATCACCCGACAACGATAGTCGCACTCGCGGTCGCAGCGCCGAGCATCGCCAGGTGTTCTTCTAATCGATAACGAATTCACGTTCCAGAACAAAACTAAACGCGAGCAGGGTAAGTCGATAGGTCTAAGCTTTCTAAATTTTGCGTGCCGTTATTCGAACTTCCCATAAGCGCGACGCAATTCGACCAATGGGTGATTCGGCGACATCTGAAATTTAACCAATAATTCGCGCGCGATCATGTCGCGGTCTTGCTGGTTATCAGGTAAGTCGATATCTTCCGGCACGGTAACCCAGCCGTTGATATTGCGATCGAAAACTGCCGCGCGTCCTTCTTCGTAACCCATGTGCACGTCTTCTAGCCAGTTCAAATCTGGCCAACCCATATGGTCGATGTATTTTTGCAAATAAGGGGTTACCCGTGCGTAGTCCGGTACGAGATTAACGTCGTAGCGGTAACCGATCGTTTGACCGATCATTTTTTCTCGATCGGAATCGATGCCATCCGATTTCAGATAGTGATCGATATCGTTGAAAGTCGTCATTTGAGCATTCTCCTTAAACTATCTCGCCAAGTCGCACTTAAAACCGTGTCATGTCCGGTCGACCAACCGTGTGCTGCGAACCCGCTAGTGGCACTTGTGCCATTGCCGAGGCTTCCATGGTTAAGGCGGCTAAATCTTCCGGCTCTAATGAATGCACGTTGGTTTTGCCACAGGCTCGCGCCATCATCTGGCATTCAATGGCAAGGCAATGGAGAAAATTGTAGACCCGCTCTGCCGCTTCATCCGGATTTAAGCGTTTCCGTAACTCTGGATCTTGCGTCGCGACGCCAACCGGGCAACGTCCGGTATGGCAGTGATAACAGTATCCGGCTTTTACGCCGATTTCGCTTTCGTAGTCCGCCTCGGGGATATCTTTATTGCAATTGAGCGCCATTAAAGAGGAGTGCCCAATGGCCACGGCATCGGCGCCGAGTGCAAGCGCTTTCGCCACATCACCACCGTTGCGGATGCCACCAGCGTAGATGAGGGTCACGTCGCCACTTTTACCAACATCATCGAGCGCTTGGCGCGCCTGACGAATAGCTGCGATGCCAGGCACACCTGTTTCTTCCGCCGCCAGATGTGGACCCGCGCCCGTGCCACCTTCCATGCCGTCGATATAGATCGCGTCTGGATCGCACTTCGCCGCCATGCGCACATCATCGTAAACCCGAGCTGCGCCGAGCTTAAGCTGGATCGGGATCTCCCAATTGGTTACTTCTCGGATCTCTTGGATCTTCAATGCTAAATCATCGGGTCCGAGCCAATCCGGATGCCGCGCTGGTGAGCGTTGGTCGATGCCGGCTGGTAGCGATCGCATTTCCGCGACTTGGTCGGTTACTTTCTGCCCCATTAAATGTCCACCGAGGCCGACTTTGCAACCTTGGCCGATAAAAAACTCGCAGGCATCGGCAAGCCGTAAGTGATGTGGATTGAAGCCATAGCGCGACTGAATGCACTGGTAAAACCATTTCTCGGAATAACGCCGCTCGTCCGGAATCATGCCGCCTTCGCCCGAACACGTCGCGGTGCCGGCCATTGTTGCGCCTCGCGCCAATGCCGTTTTCGCTTCATGCGATAACGCGCCGAAACTCATCCCCGTGATGTAAATCGGGATGTCGAGAACGAGCGGTCGCTTACAGCGCGGACCGATAATCGTTTTCGTTTCGCACTTCTCGCGGTAGCCCTCGATCACGAATCGGGTCAAGGTGCCAGGTAGGAAGGTCAAGTCGTCCCAATTCGGGATTTTTTTGAACATCGAAAACCCGCGCATGCGATACCGCCCGAGTTCCGACTTCACGTGGATATCGTTGATCACCTCGGGCGTGAAAATAGGGCTTTTACCCAGGATGTATTTATCGTCGTCGCTAGACATAGTTTATTCCTTACAGTATGAGCTTCTTCTCGCTCGGCTCGAGGTTGTCGTAATTCCACAATTGTTTGCCGGACACAATCTTGGTCATGTTCTCGATGCCATTGCGGGCCTCAAGCTCAAATAGCCCGAGTTTGCGGGCCAGCCAATCGACGTCGAGCTGGGTCATTTCTTCAACCACGGCGTCGACGCCTAAATCCGCAATCTTGCCGCCGACATAAATCGTGCCGTCGTACATCGAGTCGCCGAGATTTTTCCCTGCGTTGCCGAGTACGATCATTCGGCCGCGTTGCATCATGAAACCGCTGAATGATCCCGTGTCGCCGCCGACGATGATCGTGCCGCCTTTCTGGTCGATGCCCGTGCGTGCGCCGACGCTACCTTTGCAGACGAGATCGCCGCCACGAATGGCGGCGCCAAACGTCGACCCCGCATTTTTTTCAATGATCACTGTGCCGGACATCATGTTCTCAGCACACGACCAGCCGACTCTCCCGGTGATGCGTATGTTCGGTCCGTCGATGAGGCCACAGCCGAAATAACCGAGGCTGCCGTCGAGCACGAGATTGAGTCGATTCAATATGCCGACTGCCACACTGTGCTTCGCCGCCGGGTTGCGGATTGTGATCGTCCCGAAACCTTGCTTCATGAGATCGCGGATCTTGGTGTTGATATCGCCTGCAACCATGTCTTGAGCATCAAACTCTGCGGCGCGCTCGAAATCGACTTCATAGGTAAAGGGCTGGGTTAGGTTTTCGCCTTCGGAGGCGGAGAAAAACCGCTGCTGGGTGCGCCCTTGGAGCTGCTCTGTATGCATGCCCATGTCATGAGATGAATGTTCTTCTAGGTTTGCCATACGCGTACCTCCCCTTCGTAAGGATCAAATGTGTCAATTTCGTGAGGGAAAATACTTCGGATGGCGACCTCTTCTGAAGCAAGACCGACGAATTCGTCGCTTTCAAATAGCACCATCGGTTTGGCCGCCATTACGTCCTTGGCCATGCCGAGCTGGTCCGATGTTGCGATTAAGTAGGTAAATACGCCATCGAGTTGTTCTATCGAACGACGCATCGCGGATTCCAGATCTTCCCCTTCGTTAATCGCATCAGCGATATAGACTGCGATCAATTCCGAATCGCAGTCGGATGTAAACCGATGTCCGCGGCGCTCGAGGGCACGACGCTGTCCCCAATAATTTGTTAATTGGCCGTTGTGCACGACCGACACATCGGAAAACGGATAGGCCCAATACGGATGCGCCGAACGAATATCGACATCGGACTCGGTTGCCATACGTGTGTGACCAATCGCGTGAGTGCCTTTAAAGGTGTTTAAACCGTATTGATCGGAGACGACGGTGGCATCGCCAAGATCCTTAACCAATTCCAAGGCATGACCAATCGATAGGATCTCTACATTGTCGATGTCTTCTATGAAACTCGCGAGTTCGCGTAAGTCCCCGCCGAATTCTATTTCGTATCGATAGGCGTATTCAGTTGCCGCTTGTTCCTTGGCAACTTCAACACCGAGCTCTTTCAAGCGCTTATCGACTGACGCTTTACGCGCTTCCATTTGTTCATGAATAGCGAAACCGGATCGCGCCTCTGCGCCTTCCGCAACTTTGAAGCGCATGACGTATTTCTCTTTACTCCGTGGTTCGCTGTACAAAGCGAAGCCAGTAGAGTCCGGTCCTCGGTGTTTCATCGCCTGCAGCATGGAGGTCATCTCCTTACCGATATTATCGGCGCTACCGCGATGAATGAGTCCTGCAATTCCGCACATGGTTAATACCCTCGGTTCACGTTATGGGAGACAGTCCATGTAGGTCTCGACGTCCCAATCCGTGACAGTCGCCATAAATTTTTCCCATTCGTCGTTTTTGTACCATTTGAATACTTTGTACATTTCGTCGGGCATGGATGATTTTATCACCTCGTCTTCATCCAATCGCTGCAACGCGTCGCCTAAGGACATCGGCAAGCGTTTTACTTCTTTACCAGCTTCCATCGCATCATAGATGTTGCGGTTTTCGGGCTGACCCGGGTCGATATCGTTGTCTATGCCATCTTCGAATGCTTTCAACAACGCCGATCCCATGAGGTAAGGATTCACCATGGAATCGACCGCGCGGTACTCGAAGCGACCTGGGGCAGAAATACGTAAACCGGTCGTGCGATTTTGAAAACCCCAATCCGCGAACACTGGCGCCCAGAATCCGGTATCCCATAGGCGGCGATAGGAATTGACGGTGGAACAACCAATCGCAGTCAAGGCGCCAAGGTGATTCACAATGCCGCCGACTGCCTGTAGGCCAATCTTGCCGGGCATTTGGACGTCGTCCGTATCCGGCATAAAGGTATTTTCGCCGCCTGAGCGATAGGTAAATACACCCTCCATACCCGGCAGCGGATCGTTGTGTAATTGATTGACGCTTTCCGATCCGCCGCGCCATAGCGAAACGTTTGTATGGCAACCGGAGGCGGAAACACCCATAAACGGCTTCGTCATAAAGCATGCAATGAGATTGTTTTCGCGCGCCACCTGCGCACAAATTTGGCGATAGGTCGCTAAGCGATCGGCGTTGCGCACGACATCGTCGAACATCCAGTTGAGTTCGAGCTGGCCAGGCGCATCTTCGTGATCGCCCTGGATCATATCGAGACCCATTGCGTTCGCGTATTCGATAACCTTCATGAACACGGGTCTCAAGGATTCGAATTGATCGATGTGATAACAGAACGGTTTGGTGACTCCACCGTCGGGTTTACCGTCCTCGCCGCGTTTAAGCCACATCATCTCGGGTTCCGTGCCAACTCGAAAATCGAGCGCGTATTTATCCTTAAACGCTTGATGGAAGCGCTTTAGGTTACCGCGACAATCGGAGGTTAAAAACGCACCGGCATTTTCGCGCTCTTCGCGATTACGGAAACATATGCAAAACACGCGAGCCACTCGTTTGTCCCAGGGCAGCTGGCAGAACGTATCGGGGTCCGGTATCCCGACAAGTTCCATTGCTTCAGGACCGTAGCCAATATAGTCACCGTGGCGATCGACAAACAAATTCGCCGTCGAACCATAGACGAGCTGAAAACCGCGTTCGGCCGTTCGCTCCCAGTGGTCTGCGGGAATACCCTTGCCGACGATTCGACCCGTTACAGAAATGAACTGGTAGTAGATGTAGGTGATGCCAAGCTCTTCGATCTTTGCCCGCACTTGTTTGACTAATTCATCGCGTCCTGGTGCGTGAACATAGCGTTCTAGATCTGTTTCAGTGGCCATTACTTCCCCTTATTTTTCTACAATTAATCAAGTTTAACGTGGCTTCGTCTTAGCTCCACGGAAACGGGCTGTTCGATACCGGGTGCAACTGGCCGTCGGCGAAACGTGAAAAACGAAATGGCTGCAATAGGCGAGATTTCGCGCCCAACACTTCTTCTGCGACAAGTTTGCCGACACCGATCATTTTGTAACCATGGTTTGAATCGGCAATGACATAGCAGTTTTCTTTGTAAACATCGAAAACCGGAAAACTATCCGGTGCCAGGCAGCCGATCCCGCCGGACGGTTCGTCTTTGTATTGCGCCAGCATACCTTCGAAGCGCTTTTGGCAATGTGCTAACGCCGAACACCAGATATGAGCGAACTCCGGGCCCATCACATAATCTGGCGATTCGTGACCATAGGGATCGATCGCCACGTCTTTAGGGTCGCTATCGATCCAGTCCGGCGCCGCGCCGCCTTGTACGCCGCCGAAATTGAAATCGGGTTTGTAATAAATTCCCCACATCTCGTCGGTGAGCAGTTTACCATCTACGTCTGACAATAATGGCGCATCGGAATCGACGTGAATCACAGGCGGCATCAATTCGGCATTCGTCTTAAGGTAGTCGGGATCTACGCCAAGCGTGCCCTCTTGAAGCGATAGGAAGCGCCACATTGGGACATTATCGTGCACCTTACCGTTTGCGTCCTGGACCTTAATGCTCATTGGCAAATCCAGCCACTGCCAGAATTGCCGCACCCAAGGGCCCACAGCAACAACGAGATAATCAAATTCGATTGGCTTGCCGTTGGCGGTGACTGATCGCAGCGTCGAACCAGACCCGCTTTGCGCCTGGAAGCCGGTAACCGTAATGCCACAGCGGATTGTGACACCTTCGGCCTCGGCCTTCGCGGCAAGACCCATTAGGCTCGGTATATTGTTCGCGTAGCCACCGCGCTTTTCGTGAAGCACGGAGGTGATGTTTTGTGCTTGCCAGTCGTGAAATATGCCCTGCATGTAGCGCATGCATTCGTCCACACCCTCGATAAACACCGATTCATAGCCGATATCTTTCTGCTGCGCGGCGATCGTCGCGACATCGGCATGCATTACTTCGGGTGAGATTTGCATGTAGCCAACGGGATGATAACTATAGGCTTTTGGATCGCTCTCCCAAACTTCGACGCTGTGAGCCATTAGCTCGCGCATCGCCGGTTGAAAGTAGTTGTTGCGCACTACTCCACAGGCAATGCCGGACGCGCCCGCCGCGATACTCGTTTTATCGATCACGGTGATATTTGCGCCGCTGCCCAGACCTCGGGATTTGAGATCAAGGGCAAGGTGGTAGGCCGTGCTCAAGCCATGAATACCAGCGCCTATGATGAGATATTTGGTGTGCGTCGTTGTCGCCATCGCGAAATCTCTCGCAACCCGGATCAATGTCGGGCAACGGAGCATTTCTCGCTGAGAATGGGCTCCCGTTGGGCCGATGGAAGTTGCATCAGGTGAATCTTTATTTCATAAAATACAACCCGGTCGCGACCCGCGTCAAGGTGTTTTCTAGCAAATTCCGTGGCGTAACGATGCCCCGGGTTCACCGTCTCTAACGGTACGTCTTCTTAGGTAAACCCTTAGTGCGCCAAACTCGAATTCGACCACTGGGATCGTGACCGTCTAACAAATTCCAATTCGCTGACACAAATGAAGCACCAGGGCTACACCGCGGTCTGCATCACTCGAGGGTCACCGGGTGAACGCAAACGTAGCGTTAGTGAACGCGATCGCGATAACCCACGAAGGCATATTGTGGGAACTCCAATACTGAATTTACGGCGATGTTAGCTGACGTTGGCCCCAGTTAACTTGCAGATAGCGGCCGTTCATGGCAAGGCAGTCAAGATTGTTTGATCGGACGATCTCGCTTCCGGACCAATATGAGTGGCGTCAGATCGCTCGATTCCGGCGGCCGTCGCATCAATCTGGCATCAACCAATCGCCCCGACACGGACATTTAAGGGATGAAGAAATGGACTTTTACGGGACTCGAATGCGCAGGGGACGGCTACTCATGTCTCTTGCTCTTCATTTTCCGCCACAAAACGCTGCGGACCGTGTTGGCAGTAGGCGAGGAACGCTGCCGCTGGCAGCGGCTCGCTGAAAAGATAACCTTGAAACTGCTGGCATCCTTGCTCGACCAGCACCCGAAACTGGTCGGCAGTCTCAACGCCTTCAGCGACAACAACGTAGTTGAGCTGCTCACCTAGTGTCGTCAACGTTGCGACGATCGCAACCTTATGGCGCCCATGTTCGATACCGGTCACGAACGACCGGTCGATTTTGATCTGATCGATAGGCAGCCGCGCAAGATAAGACAAGGTCGAGTGGCCGGTACCCAAGTCGTCAATAGAAAAAAGGATACCCGCGGTGCGCAGTTTCTCCATTTTCTCGATCGTATCCTCGAAATGTTCGACCGCAGCGCTTTCTGTAAGTTCTAGTACCAACCGTCCCCGCGCATTGGGGTTGGCAGTCAACAAGCGGCAAACATGCTCAACAAAACCGGGTATCCGGAACTGCAACATGCTGACGTTGACGGCTAGACGTTGAACTATCGGATCATCAAGTGCCATCCAGTCGTTCAGCGAGCGGATGGCACCTTCAATAACCCACAGGCCTATTTCTGGGATCAGGCCGCATTGCTCGGCGACCGGGATAAAGCGTGCCGGCAGGACGCGACCAAGGGTCGGATGATTCCAGCGCAGCAGTGCCTCTGCTCCGATTACTGTTCCTTTTACGTCGACCTGCGGCTGGTAGCGAATTTCAAACTCTTCGTTCGCGATGGCCGTACGCAAGGACGCTTCCAAGTACAGGCGTTCATCTAGCGCGATCAGCAACTCGGGGTCGAAGAAGAAAATCGCATTGCCGCCGTCTTCCTTACCACGGGACATCGCCGTATCGGCTGCGTGGAGGACCGCTTCGGCGCTTTTATCGTAGCCAGAAAAAACTGCGATGCCGATGGTAGCAGAGACGTAAACATCCTTACCGTCGATCTCGAAAGGCTGCGCTAGTTCGAGTCGAAGTTTTTCTGCGACGCTCCTTGCTTGCTGAGCGTGTGCGGCATCAGTGTTCGTCATGTCGCTAAGTAAAATAACGAATTCGTCGCCGCCGAGACGCGCAGCAACATCTTCGTTACGGAGCGAATTGCGCATCCGTCCGCCGGCCTTAATTAATAACTGGTCTCCTGTTGTATGCCCGAACATGTCATTGATGTTCTTGAACCGATCAAGATCCAAAAATAAAACGGCGCCACCGCTATGGTGCCGCCGCGCATGGGCGAGCGCCTCTTCTAGTCGCTCAATCAAGTAGCGCCGGTTTGGTAGCTCTGTTAGTGGGTCAAAGTACGCAAGGCGTTCAGTTTTTCGTTCCGCCTGTATCCGCTCGGTCACGTCGTGTGTCGTGGCAAGCACGCCGATAACACCACCGTCAGTCCCGAGGAGTGGAACTTTTATTTTCTCCAGCCATTCCTCGCGCCCGTCATCATGTATTAGGTGTTCTTCTACGAGGAGTCGCTCTGACTCGCCCCGGATTAATTGATTGTCTTCTTCGATGATGCGCTCCGCCGCATCCGGAAATAATTCCAAATCACGCTTACCGATCACAAAGTGCGCTGCGGCGAGGTTCGCATGGACTGCGAACTTTGGGTTGCAACCGAGGTATTGCGAGGTGAGATCTTTCCAGAAAACCATCTGCGGGATTGCGTCGAGTACGGTGCGCAGTACGCTGTTCGATTGGGCGAGCGATTCTTCAAGATCTTTAAGACGGGTGATATCGAAATAGATCTCGTTCATCTTCTGGGTGCGCCCTCGTGCGTCGCGCTCAGCTACCCTGCCACGGGCGACCACCCAACGATAGATGCCATCTTTGTGGCGCAACCGGTGTTCCGCTTCGTATTCCGACACTTCGCCTTTGACACAAGCCTTCCACGCCGCGACCGCGCCAAGTAGATCATCTGGGTGGGTGTAGTCCTGGAGCTCAGTACTGTTAGTAACGACTTCATCGGCTTTGTAGCCTAAGAAACTGGACCAGAAGCCGTGCTCCGCGAAACTGTCAGTGCGCGCATCCCATTCCCACATGCCTATAGTGCCGATGCCGGCAGCGATCAGGGGCTGTGCATCGCGGACTCCGGGTTGGGATAGAGCATTTAACGTGGAGTTGACTACGGGTTCGATGAGCGTCTCCTTGCGCGGACCATCGATCTACGGGCCAGGCCATCCTAGCACGACGATCAATAGGGTGGTTAGATAGGCCGAAGTGGTCGTGCGCACAAAATCCTAAGCCCGGCCTAAAGCGTATCGACCGCTTTAGAAGTTTGACCGTTAGCGCCGAGGAATAAGTCACCGCTTGCCCAGTGACATTCGCTATTGCTCATACACCGCAGTCGGTTAGTAGCACGCAATCGCGAACTTCCGACAAGTGTCCGTTTTAGGACGGTTTACCGAAATCCCGAAAAACAGGCGATCGACAGTTCGAGTTTGCGATGTGTCACGGACTCATCGGCATGTGCGATCACCTAAGCGACGTTATCCGGCGTTTGCCGCGCGCGTCTTGCGGCTCAATTAACAGGGACTATTCGACCAAGCTTACGTTAACGGCGATAACAATCGTCAGGACTAATCGCGGGATCTAGAGCGAGTTCTTCATACTTAGTAAACTAGCGCCGAACTTATGATTCATCCCAATTGCTTTATTGATTGACGTAGAACTTGCTCATGATTCGCCACTGGCCATCAATTTTTGCGAGTTGAAACGCATCGGTATATACCCCGTTGAAATCAAAAGTCGCCTGCGCAGCAACATTGTTATAAATATTAATCGATACGATCGAGCCTTGGAGCGCTGGATTCGGGTCGCGTGCCACCCATTCGTCGATTACCTCGTTCATCGGCCGGGATGATTCGACGAGATTTCCGTCTGTGTCCTTTATGTAACCTTTCATGTGGGCGTATTCGACAGCAAATGCTTGCTCTAAGCGCGCCCGATCGGCAAGTCGGAGACCGTCAAAATAGTTTCCGATCGTCGTTTTTATTAGGTCGTAATCACTCGTTGATTGGTCGGCTTGTGCCATTAGTTTGGCTCCCAGAAAAATGAAAAATAAAAAGTAGCACTTAGTAATCTGATTATCGCCGCCTTGCGATCACGCACGACGTTACTTGTTGTTCGATTCCGCCATCAGCTGATCGACCAAGCCGATATAACGATCCCTGCGCGGTGTCTGGTAGTGGAGTTGGCGCATGAGTTCTGGATCGCCCGAAAAGAAAATTTCATAGATATCTTGACGGCCGCCAAACTGAGTGGCCACGGCGTCCCAGGCAAGTTTCATCAGTTGCACTCGGTCACGCGCACTGCCGGTTGCGCCATTGATATACTTTTCGAGCAACGGACCTGTTTCGGGATTCTCGAAATCGGCCAAGGTTGGTGTCATCACGAGTGAGCTGCTGCCGATTAACCGAATAATTTCGGCGATTTTCCGATTCGACTGAGGGATAAAGAAACGCAACATCGAGGCCGCCACCATGCCGCGGTCTGGCGAGCCGAACAACGAAGATGATTCGTCAAAGTGTTCGGCTAGAGTCGTGTTTTTGTTTGTTGTTGAGGGCATTTCATTTTTCACATGCGCCAACACCTCGCGTGCACTTGCTTCGATGAGGCCGTCGGCCATCTCATCGGCAGCAAACATTTCTCCCATCATGGATCGGTAATGTGGCTGCTCACCACGACCTAAGGTATCGATCATTTTACTCGCCACGCCGAGTAACAAACGCAATTTCGCCCGTCCGCGGATATTCGCCTGCAGGATCAAAAAGCCTGGGAAGCTAGGACCGAGCATGTTGTAAGCCGTAATGTCGCGACACACAAACACGCGCTCCCAAGGCACGAGTACATTGTCGAATAAGGCTAAGGCGTCGCCTTCATCGAAACGCTCGGACAAGGGCCGGTCGAAGCGATTGCGAGCGCCGCTATAAGGCTCACGTGCGATGAATTTTAGTCCGTCAGTTGCGACGGGAAGAGCAAAGCACACCGCGTAATCTTCTTCTCCTGGGTGGCGTGGGATAAACGGGCCAACGAATATCTCCTCACTCACTGGCGCCAAGGTCGACAACATCCGCGCACCGCTTACCAGGATACCGGCATCGGTTTCGCCAACGTATTTTAGTGCGC
>JBLFWZ010000038.1:0-23782 GCA_047611905.1 Gammaproteobacteria bacterium
AACGCAGAATACTATGCGAATAGACGGCTGCGAAAAACCCCATTCTTTGCGCGACGTCGTAATCGGGTTGCTTGCTGCGGCCATCGGAGTGCAAAGCAAGAAGAATCAGGCGGACGATTTCGAACATGGTTCGCCACGACGATTCGCTATTGTCGGTATGGTTGCGGCGTTAATTTTTATCGTAACTGTATACCTTGTGGTGCAAGTCGTAATAACAGCAGTTGGCGTATAAAACCCGATGATTGCAGCATTTTCAGCTTTGAAATTTTCGAAGTTGAGTCTCAGTGCGCGGGATTTTGTCCTGTAGTTCAGCAACCCGGGCACGCTCTTTGTCCACGACCGCAGCGGGCGCTTTTTCGACAAAGGACGGATTATTTAACTTACCGCTCACAACTTCGAGAGCCTTGCGCATTTGGGCGAGTTCTTTTTCCAAGCGTTGAATTTCCACTGCTGGATCAATCAAGCCGGCCAACGGCACAAATACTGTCATTTCTCCGGCGAGCACACTGGCCGCGTCGCCTTCACCACTGAGTACTCGTTCGATAGTCTCGGTCCGTGCTAGTTGCTCAATATATTTTCCGTAGGATTCCAACCACACACGTTCTTTAGGCGTGCCGTCTTGAACCTGCACCTTGATACGGCGATTTGGCTCGATGTTATTTTCTGCGCGGATCCGCCGGATGCCCAGGATGAAACTTCGGATCCACTCGAAAGCCAGTTCTGCTTCTGGGTCGTGAGCAAAGTCGTCGCTGTGCGGAAACGGTTGCTGCATGATGCTATCACCGTCGAGGCCAAGTAGAGGCGCGGCTTTGAGCCAGATTTCGTCTGTTATGAATGGCATCAATGGGTGCAGTGCGCGTAAGCTTGTTTCAAGCGTTTCGAGCAGCGTTCGTCGTATGGAAAATTTCTGCGCTTCGCTTGTGGCGGGGTCGTTTAAAGAAATTTTCGCTAATTCGATATACCAATCGCAAAATTCATCCCAAATAAATTCGTAAATGGCTTGCGACGCCAGATCAAAGCGATAGGATTCGAATCCGCTGCGGATCTGCTCAAGCGCCGCATACATACGGGACCGGATCCAATTTTCAGCCAAGCCCAGATCGCGAACTTTATTGTTGTCAGTGAGGTCGTGACCTTCGCACATCAAGAAAGAGAAGCGCGCAGCGTTCCATATTTTGTTACAGAAATTTCGATAGCCTCCGACCCGACCTAAATCAAATCGAATGTCTCGTCCTTGGGTTGCCATTGAGGCAAATGTGAAGCGCAGAGCGTCGGTGCCGAACGAACCAATGCCATCAGCGAATTGCCTACGGGTCGCGTTCTCAATTTTCTGGGCGTCTTCGGGACGCATGAGACCGGCTGTCCGTTTTGTAACTAGCGGCTCCAATTCGATCCCGTCAATGAGATCCAAGGGATCTAAGATATTGCCCTTGGATTTCGACATCTTATTGCCATCTGCGTCGCGGACTAATCCATGGATGTACACTTCTTTAAATGGCACGTCGCCCATGAACTTGATGCCCATCATGATCATTCTGGCAACCCAGAAGAAAATAATGTCGAACCCGGTGACCAACACGCTGGTCGGGTAATACGTCTCTAGCTCTGGGGTTTTCTCTGGCCAGCCAAGCGTCGAAAATGGCCACAGCGCGGAGGAAAACCAGGTGTCTAGCACGTCGTCATCGCGACGCAACGGCACCGTCGTATCGATGCCGCCACGCGCGCGCGCATCGGCTTCGTCATGGCCGACATAAATTTTACCGTCGTCGTCGTACCACGCGGGGATACGATGACCCCACCAAAGTTGTCGGGAGATGCACCAATCGTCAATATTTCGCATCCACTCGAAGTAGGTCTTGCTCCAATTCTCAGGAATGAAGCGGATGTCGCCATTCTCGACCGCCGCGATAGCCGGCTTGGCTAGTGGTTCGATACGCACAAACCATTGGTCTGTGAGATAGGGTTCGATTACTGCTTGAGAGCGATCGCCGCGTGGCACGACGAGTTTGTGGGCATCGATCCGCGCGATAAGATTTAACGCCTCGAGATCGCCAATAATCTTTTCTCGCGCGACGTAGCGATCTAGGCCACGGTACGCAACAGGAGCCACGTCGTTAATTTCCGCACGGTCTGTAAACACGTTAATTTGCGCGAGTCCGTGCCGCTTACCGACGTCGTAATCGTTGAAGTCGTGAGCAGGAGTAATTTTGACGCAACCAGAACCAAATTCGGGATCGACATAGGTATCTGCGATGATCGGAATCGTTCGATCACATAAGGGTAGCTGTATGGATTTGCCGATGATCCGTCGATACCGATCGTCGTTCGGATGGACAGCAACTGCGCTGTCGCCGAGCATCGTTTCCGGTCGCGTTGTCGCGACCACAACATGACCTGTGCCGTCCGTGAGCGGATAACGGATATGCCATAATTTGCCATCTTCTTCCTCGGAGACGACTTCCAGATCCGATATTGCCGTACCCAACACCGGGTCCCAGTTGACCAATCGCTTGCCGCGGTAAATTAATTCTTCTTCATACAAGCGCACGAAAACTTCAGTTACCGCATAGGAAAGTTCTGCGTCGAGCGTAAATCGCTCTCTACTCCAATCCATTGATGCGCCCATGCGTCGCAATTGTTTCGTAATAGTGCCGCCGGACTCCGCTTTCCAATCCCATACGGCTTCAATAAATTTTTCGCGGCCCAATGCTTCTCGAGAAATCCCGTCTCGGGCAAGCTGCCGTTCCACCACCATTTGCGTTGCAATACCCGCATGGTCGGTTCCGCATTGCCATAATGCACGCTTTCCTTGCATGCGTTTGTAGCGCGTTAATGCGTCCATTAAGGTGTCTTGGAACGCGTGACCCATATGTAAGGATCCGGTTACGTTAGGCGGCGGTAACATGATGCAGTAGGGTTCGCCGACCTCCCCTGGTTGGAAATAACCTGCGTTTTCCCAATACTCGTAACGCTTTGACTCAATCGCGTGCGGGTCGTAGGTCTTTTCCATCGTGGTCTTATCTGGCACCGGATTGGGTTCCCTGCTTATTTCTGAAATGGTTTGTGACGAGTTAAAGGGCGTCGTCGTTTGCAGTGGCGCAGTCGCTTCAAGTGATTGGCTGACGTCGCGCTCAATTTCACTAACGATGTCTGCTTTCAGTTGATCATATGCGCCGCGCATTTTTTCGTGAACGAGTCTTTCGACATCATCCGAAATTGCCGCAGACGGAACGCTACTGTCATGCGGATCACCTTCGCTTGGTGTCGCTGGAATGTGCATTCCTTTGAACTCAGGCGATTCGATGTCGACGATCTTGTCGGTTAATTTCGGAATCGCGACGCCTTCTGGCGGGTGTCGATCGGTCGGTCGGATGTCGAGCAACTCACGTTTCTTTTCAAGTAGCAATTCAAGCTGGTCGATCGTGCTGTCTAGATCATCGTCGGCGCTTTGCGGGTCTCGCGGTTCGTCAACCACGCGGCGCTTCCAGCTTATGCGTATTGAGTGTGTAGCCGCGCTCTTGGTAAAAGCGATAGCGCGCCCGAGCAGCAGCTACTTCCAGAGAATCGCTGCCGGTCGTTTCCATGACGCGCTCGAAGCGACTGAAATAATCTGGCACGTCGGGACCTAAATTGATCAAGATGTCGCTTATTGCGGGTATCGTCGCACCAAAGCCAATGGTAATTTTTGTCGTCACCGCGTCCGGCGAATCAACCATCGCGTGTGGCAAAAACGATGTGTCTTTATAAGCCCACAACAAGTTATCGACCGAGGCGGCGGCTTCGTCGCTTGGGCAGCGGATATGGACCAAGTGCCCTTCGACCCAAGCCTTTTCTGCGAGTCTACAGACGAGTTGACCATGTTGACGGAGGTCGGCGTTGTCCATCACATAGAAGTCTACTCGGGTCATTTCACAAGCTTAGTTCGTTGCCGCAATGCGTGATCGCAAATACTGGATCAACAACGTCACTGGGCGGCCCGTGGCGCCTTTCGACCCGCCGCTGGTCCACGCCGTACCGGCGATGTCGAGGTGCGCCCAGCGGTATTTTTTCGCATAGCGCGCCAAAAAGCAGCCGGCCGTAATACTACCCGCCGCCCGACCGCCAACATTTGCCATATCAGCGAACGGGCTATCAATTTGTTGTTGGTAGACATCCCACAGCGGTAGCCGCCAAGCACGGTCGCCACTCAACTGGCCGGCCGCATATAAACCATCAGCCAAATCGTCGTCATTACTCATTAGCGCGGACGTCGCATTACCCAGCGCCATGATGCAGGCGCCCGTTAGGGTCGCAATGTCCACCACGACATCAGGCTCGAATCGAGCACTGTAGGTTAATGCATCACACAAAATTAAGCGGCCTTCCGCATCCGTATTGAGCACCTCGATCGTCTGCCCAGACATGCTCGTGACAATGTCGCCGGGTTTGCTCGCTTTACCATCCGGTAAATTTTCGGTCGCAGGCACGACGCCAACAACGTTAATTGGCAATTGTGCTTCTGCGATCGCGGACATCACACCAAAAACCGTCGCCGCACCGCACATGTCGTATTTCATTTCGTCCATCTGCGCGCCGGGTTTCAGCGAGATGCCACCGGAGTCAAAAGTGACCCCTTTGCCAACCAACACGACCGGCTTAGTCTGTCCACTATCGCCAGTGTATTTAATCGTGATGAGTTTGGCTGGCTCCTCACTGCCTTTAGATACAGACAGCAAAGCGCCCATGCCAAGCTTTTCCATTGCGGCCTCATTTAGGACATCGACGGTGAGGTTTTTGTGTTCTTTTGCAAGCGCCTTCGCGCGCTCTGCGAGAATTTGCGGCGTGCAGTAGTTTGCCGGACTATTGGCGAGGTCTTTCGTGAGCTTTAAACCGCGCACCAGGCATTGCCCGAATTTAACTTCGTTGTCGATCGTCGCGTCGCCGTCGGCAGCGATGTAAATCGTTAACCGTGAAAATTGCGCCGACTTGCGCTTCGTAACGGTTTTAAATTCGTCAAATCGATAAGCCGCCGCGTCGAATGCCAATATTTGTTGTTGAACCTTCCAGGCGTCATCCCTGTCGTCGACGGCCACCTCGGTGAGCGTTGAAGTGGCGTTCTTGAGGCCCGCGCCGATCACAGCGCTGGCTGCTTTTCGCACGAGCTTGACGTATTCTGCCGCCGTGATTCCTGAGCGTTTTCCAGCACCAATGAGCAGCACGCGATCGGCCGCGACCCCGGAAACATTCGGCACCAAAAGGCTTTCAGCAAGTTTGCCGCTGACGTCGCCGCGTTTAACTAGCGCAGACAAGCTTTGGCGGCTCGGGCTGTCAAGGCTCGCAGCACAACTGCCAAGGCTCTTCGCGCTGTGGACCGCCGTGATTATGCATGCCGATTTAAGTTTAGGTAGCGAACCGTGTTTGAGAGCAATTTCCATCTTTAACCTCGCCGTTTTCGGTTCGAAGATCTCGCGGTCTTCCGTCCGAGCTGTTTTTCGTGAGCGTGAATTGGGCTGTTGCGAAAGTGTATGCGTTTGCCTCAATAGGCGCAAAACCGACTGCACTGTGACAGCGATGCCATGAAGACAATCGATCGATATATTGCTAGCAACGTTGTGGGGTCGACGATGACCGTACTGCTTGCCTTGCTCGCCATCTTCACGTTTTTCGCTTTCATCGACGAGCTTGAAGAAGTGGGTCGTGGCTCCTATGGAATCATGCAAGCATTGCTATTTGTCGCGATGAGCGCACCCGGGTTGGCCTATGAGTTGTTTCCGATGGCCGCACTAATTGGCTCACTACTTGGCTTGGGAACGATGGTCGGCAATGGCGAGATCACGGTTATTCGCTGTGCCGGGGTCTCAAAATTGCGGGTCGTTTTCGCCGTGATGAGAGCTGGCGCGCTGTTTGTCGCGCTGGCCGTTCTAATAGGTGAATTCGTGGCGCCGCCAGCGGAGGCCTATGCCCGACAATTTCGTTCGTCTGCTATCAACGACCGCGTTGCGCTAAAGACTCGCAATGGCTTTTGGGCCCGCGATTCGAATAGTTACATCAATATTCGAGAAATTTTGCCGGGTAACCAAATTAAAGATATCTATATATACGAATTCGATGACGAAAGTGAGCTCCGTACGAGTACTCATGCCGCCCAAGCCCGTCATTTAAATGGCAAATGGATTCTCGAAGGCATCGCTCAAACCATTATTTCGGTGGACGGTATCGAGAAGCGAGAAATCGAGCAGGCAGCGTGGGATTCCTTGCTGCAGCCAGACCTGATCGCAATGGTCGCGATCCAGCCCGACGCTTTGTCCGCCTGGACCTTAGTCAAATATATTCGATTTCTTAAAAGTAACGGTCAAACCGCGGAACGTTACGAGCAAGCGTTGTGGATCAAAGTCACTTACCCACTTGCCAGTGCGGTAATGGTGTTTCTATCGATACCCATGGTGCTGCGGGCAAACCGTTCATCGAGTGTCGGGCAAAGAGTGCTTACCGGCGGACTGATAGGTCTCGGATTTCACTTGGTCAATCAGGCTGCAGGCCATCTCGGTCTAGTGTTCGACATTGCGCCGATAGTCAGCGCCTCCGCGCCGGCGGTTCTAATGAGCGTGATTGGCACGGTGATGTTGGTGCGCACGGCCTAATTCCGCCAGCCTGTCGTGTTCCAGGGTCTGTTTAAACGTTTTTTAATTTCGTCGACGATAGGCGGTCATGCCACGAGCGATGGTCCCGATCGACCAGAACCCAGAAAAATCCGAGACCGAAAACACTCCATGACGCTAGCGCGCCGCAAAATCGCAATGCCGATTGGCGCCAAGAAATACGGCTCGCGGAGCTATCGCCGACGAGCATAATTCTCCACGACTTCATGCCGAGTGTTTGCCCTGTGCGTGTCCAACAAAATCCAAAGTAAGCGTATGCCGTCGCCACTAAATACGCGGTAAACAGCATACTCCCAGGTCCGATTGCTTCGCCTTTGCGCGATATAACGATCACCAGAGCAGCAAAGAACCAGATACCGACTAACGCAATCATGTCGTACATAATGGCTGCGAGTTGGCGCATTAACGACGGGAACGAGTTGGGGGGCGGATGCTTTGGTAACATTCTGTTAAGGTCCTGCCTGCGCTCGGAGAGAAATAGGTCTCACCGGCCAGTGCGCAATTTCGGGATGACGCTACATTGCTTTGTGCGATACGACACGTGGTGGTCTGACCGGCGCCTACGGTCTTCACTGGCTGTGTGCCGTCGCCGCGGGCGCACATCAAATCGGAATTGGCGCTCCCTAGGGGAATTGAACCCCTGTTTTCGGCGTGAGAGGCCGACGTCCTAGTCCACTAGACGAAGGGAGCGAGTACAAACTGGTGTTATTATAGGGTCCAACACGGTCGCAACAACCGGATATCAATTGAGTTTTATAACCAAGCTATTTAAGCGGTCGGCTTCGACCCGCAATTCAACAACGACCGATCAGATGAGATCGCAACCGCCTCGAATATATTCGCGCGGTGAGCATTCTGTTTCGCGGCAGTATATATCCGAGGGCGCGCTTAAGGTCCTGTATCGGCTAAATAACGCCGGATTCAAAGCTTATTTGGTCGGCGGTGCCGTGCGCGACATTTTACTCGAGCGTCTACCAAAAGACTTTGACATTGCGACCAACGCGCACCCCGAAGAGATCCGAGAGCTATTTCGTAATAGTCGCTTGATCGGCCGTCGTTTTCGATTAGCCCATGTGCGCTTCGGTCGCGAAATCATTGAAGTGGCAACTTTTCGTGCTGGCCACGAAGGCGACGAAGACGGCGCCTCGATCAATGACGGCGGTCGCATCCTTAGAGATAACGTGTACGGGCAGTTGGATGACGACGTATGGCGGCGTGATTTCACAATAAACGCGCTTTATTACGACATTAATGATTTCTCAATCGTCGATTACGTTGGCGGTGTGGAGGACATCGCGCACCGTCGTCTGCGTTTAATCGGCGATCCAGCGCTGCGTTACCGCGAAGATCCGGTGAGGATGCTGCGCGCCATCCGGTTCGCATCGAAATTGGATTTTGAAATAGACGATGCGACCCGCGAGGCATTCGATCGCTACGGCAGCCTACTGAATGAGATCGCCCCGGCGCGATTGTTCGATGAGTCACTGAAGATGTTTCATTCCGGTCACGGATTAAAAACATTCGAATCCCTGCATGAAACTGGCTTATTCGAGCAGCTTTTTCCGCTTGCCGCTCAGACTTTCGATCCGGATCCCCTGTCATATAATCTCGTCATCGAATCGATGCGTAATACCGATCAGCGATTAGCTGAAGATAAATCGGTTAATCCCGCTTTCATTTTTGCGGCAATACTCTGGGGCGCGCTCCAGGCTCGATGCAGCAGGCTAGTAGCAGATGACGTCGGCGAAGTGGAGGCGTTTAGCATTGCGGCGGATGAAGTGATTTCTGAGCAAGTTAAACGGGTGGCGATACCACGACGTTTTACGACCGTTGCGCGCGAAATTTGGCTTTTTCAGTCTCGATTATGTCAGCCTAGTCGTAAACGTGCGGACAAATTGCTCGAACATGCGCGATTCCGCGCCGCTTACGATTTCCTACTTTTGCGCGGTCGCGCCGGCGAACCGCTATCTGACATCGGCCAATGGTGGACTGATCTGCAAGATACCGACGAGCCAGGCCGCGAAACGATGCTCGCAGCGCTGCAAAATCCTGCGAAAAAGCGGCGGCGATCGCGTACGCGACGTCGAAAACCCGCCGACTAGTCGGACACGGACGGAATTTGTTGTCTCCCCAACCGGTGAGCGCGTTTATCGGCGTTGGTAGCAATTTAGACGAGCCAGTAACTCAAGTGCGCAGCGCCATCGCGGCCATAGCTGGTGCGCCCGGTTGGCAGTTTGAAAGTCAATCTTCGCTTTACGCGAGTCCGCCGATGGGTCCACCAGACCAACCGAATTACGTTAACGCCGTCATACGCTTATCGACCAAACTTGATTGCTTCGAGCTGCTCAGTCGGCTGCAAGACATCGAGACCGCACTTGGAAAGGTTCCGAGCGATATCCACTGGGGGCCACGAGTGATCGATCTCGATATTCTGCTGTTCGGCGACCTCGAGTACCGCACGGCCGACCTGACCGTTCCACATCCTGGGATCCTTCAACGTCCATTTGTCGTCGTGCCGTTGGCGGAAATAGCACCTGCCTTGATTCTGTCGAACGGTATTGCAGTGACCGACATGGCTTGTCGTCTGGACACGGCCAATCTTCGACGCATTCACAATGAGTAAATCGAGGACGCAACACCTAACCCCGTCCGTCCGAATACTCGCGATCGAAGGGCCCATCGGTGTCGGGAAAACGACCTTGGCGCGCCGCCTAGCGCAACACTATGGGAGCGATCTGATGCTGGAGGACCCGGCGGATAATCCGTTTCTGGAAAAATTTTATGCCGATCCAAAGCGGTTCGGGTTGCCGACGCAACTGCATTTTCTATTTCAGCGGGTTCGCCAGCTTCAACGATTTCGGCAAAACGATCTGTTCATGCCGATTTACATCAGTGACTATATGCTCGACAAAGATCGCTTGTTCGCTGAGCTAACCTTAGACGAATCCGAATTTGAAATGTACTGTTTGGTCTACGACCGAGTTGTTGAAACAGTACCGGATCCCGATTTGGTAATCTATTTACAAGCGAGGATCCCAAGTCTATTAAAACGGATTGCGCTACGCGGAATCAGCTATGAGCAAGACATCGAAGCAGATTATCTGGAACGCTTGGCTGGCGCATACGTCGGGTTCTTTCGAAATTTCAGCCGCTCACCGGTACTTGTCGTCGACACTGAAAACGTAAATTTCGCTAACAATGAAGAAAACTTCGCCACTTTAGTTCGTAAAATAGATGGGGGTGTGAGTGGTACGCAATATTTCGACATGGCGGTTCAGCTAGCCCAACAATCGACGTAGAACGTGGGCTGCACGGACGACTAGTATCCAAGTGAGCCGATGCCCAAGAATTCGACCCGGCTGTTCACTTTAACGATAGAATGCGCCGGTCAATCCACTAAAAATTTTGTTAAATTTTACTATGGAAACAATTTTTAGCACCGCTGAACTGCGTCCCGTGGTTGCGCAATGGCGAAGACGTGGTGAACGCATCGCATTTGTTCCAACGATGGGCAACCTCCACGACGGGCATCTTTCCCTATTGCAAAGGGCCAAGGACTTATCTGATCGAACGATCGTTAGTATCTTCGTCAACCCTATCCAGTTTGGACAAGGCGAAGATTATGCGAAGTATCCGAGCACCTTGCAGTCCGATCAAGAGAAGTTAGCTAGCTGCGGGTTGGATGTTTTGTTCTCACCGAATTTGCGCGATCTTTACCCGGGTGGCACAGAAGAAGATACCCGGGTCACGGTGCCGGGATTATCGACCATCCTGTGTGGCGAGTTTCGCCCAGGGCATTTTTCCGGTGTTGCCACGGTGGTGACAAAACTGTTCTTTAGCGTCCAGCCGGATTGTGCGTTGTTCGGCGAGAAAGACCTTCAACAATTGAAAGTAATTCGGCGCATGGTTAACGATTTATGCATTCCCATTGAAATCATCGGCCAACCAATTATTCGTGAACCCGATGGATTGGCGATGAGTTCGCGAAATGGCTATTTGAGTTCCGCAGAGCGCGTCATTGCGCCAAAAATCCACCAGACTTTGCGCGCCGCGCGGACCGCGGTCCGAGACGCGAAACAACCGTTTCGATCGATTGAAAGCAACGCAATCGATGAGTTACGTAAAGCCGGATTTAAGCCAGAGTATTTCAGCATCAGACAATCTGCCAACCTCGATGAGGCCACCGAACTAGACGACGATGTATCGATTCTGGTTGCGGCATGGCTCGGCAAAGCCCGGTTGATAGACAACATTCAAGTAAACGCGCATGGCGACTAGTCGGTCCGATTTAGCGCGAGGCTGGTGGCTATGGGCCATACCTGTGCCTCTGATTATTCACATTTGTGTCCGTCAGTTTGATTCACAAGATGTGATTTTTTCACGATGGATCGAATCTGAAGCCGGTATTGTAGAGAACGCGACGGCTCTTTTGTTATTGCCCGCGGTCTATTTCGCCTTTGCTGTGGGACTGCATTGCTATCAACGGTTTGGGCGCGTTTTGTGTGCCTGGTTTATCGGTGTCGGGCTACTTTGTTTCGGTTTCGCCGGCGAGGAAATCAGTTGGGGGCAGCACTGGGTGGGTTGGCAATCGCCGGAATATTTCGTCGAGCACAACCGTCAAGGCGAAACCAATTTTCACAACGTCAACATTCATTTCGGTCGGGTAGTCAAATCGATTCTCACCCTAGCCATCATAATTGGCGGGATCGTTATGCCGTTCAGACGGGCGAAGGATGCCCACAGTAACGGATTTTGGGCTATCGCAACCCCCACCTTGGTGTGCGTTCCAACGGCGATTTTCGTATTCGGGATACGCCTTGTCGAACGGTTTAAAACCTGGTTCGACTTAGAGTGGGCTTTACTCGCAGTAAATTTGAAGGAATCGCAAGAACTTTACATTGCACTCTTTCTGCTGCTGTACGCATGGTCCGCACACCATCGATTCGTCAATACTCGAAAAAGCTGAGCGTCTAGGTAAATCACCCCCTATACCAGCCGCTTGATTGGCGCCGCGATGCAAGGATAATGCGCCCTATAACTAAACAGAAAACTAATTTTCGAATGCCCGAATCCTCTAAAAAGCAGCTCTTCGTAAAAACCTTTGGCTGCCAGATGAACGACTACGACTCGCATCAAATGATCCAACTCATGACCCAAGATCGTGGCTATGAGCAGGTCTCAAAGCCTGAGGATGCCGACCTTTTGCTGATGAACACCTGTTCCATCAGAGAAAAGGCGCAAGAAAAATTGTTTTCTGAGCTGGGTCGATGGCGCGCTTTGAAGGAATCTAATCCAAATATCTTAATTGGGGTTGGCGGGTGCGTTGCGAGTCAAGAAGGTGCGTTGATCTGGGAGCGCGCGCCGTACGTCGATCTGATCTTCGGGCCACAAACCTTGCACCGCTTACCTCAGCTTGTCGATCGCGTGCAGGCGGATGAAAAACATGTGATCGATATTTCGTTTCCAGAAATAGAAAAATTCGATCGCTTGCCAGACGCCCGAGCAGAAGGACCGACCGCATTCGTGTCGATTATGGAAGGGTGTTCTAAGTACTGTAGTTTTTGCGTTGTTCCATATACCCGAGGCGAAGAATTTAGCCGACCGCTAGATGACGTACTTGCCGAAGTATTCGCTCTAAGTGAGCAAGGTGTTCGCGAGGTCACATTGCTGGGCCAAAATGTGAACGCTTATCGCGGTCAAATGCACAACGAAAAAATTGCCGATCTAGCAACATTGATTCGATATATCGCGTCTATCGATGGAATTGATCGGATCCGATACACCACCTCGCATCCGGTCGAATTTAGTGACCGGTTAATCGAAACCTACGCCGATGTTCCAGAGTTGGTGAGCCACGTGCATTTGCCCGTGCAAAGCGGTGCGGACCGTATACTCGCGCAAATGAAACGCGGGCACACGACGCTCGAATACTTGTCGAAAATAAGAAAACTTCGTCAAGCACGACCAGGCATATCAATATCCACTGATTTTATCGTTGGATTTCCTGGCGAAACAGCCGCCGATTTCGCTGCAACGATGGCGCTAATCGATAAAGTCGAATTCGATCATTCTTTCAGCTTCATTTATAGCTCGCGACCCGGAACCCCAGCAGCCAATTTAGCGGACGACGTCAGCCCGGAAGAGAAAAAACATCGCCTCGCAATTTTACAGCGGCGGATTATCGAGTTGGCGAATCAGAAAAGTATCGCGATGATCGGAACTCGTCAAAAGGTTTTAGTTACCGGCCACGCAAAAAAGAACGCAAGCGAGCTTTGTGGCAGGACAGAGAATAACCGGGTCGTTAATTTCGTCGGTCCGGAATCTTTAATTGGCGATTTCACCGAAGTAGAAATAAGTAGGGTATTACCGAATTCCCTGCGTGGAGATTTATGCGTTTTGATAGAACCCGAATGTCAGGTGTAATAGCCCGAGACGGCGTTTCCAATTGACGACACCAGCGTCTTCAAGCTTTGTCCTTGATTCATCCGAAAATGGGCGACTAGCGAACCTAGCCGGTCAATTTGATGAACACATTCGACTGATCGAACGTCGGTTAGGGGTCGAAGTTAGGCAGCGAGGCAATGAATTCACCCTCGTCGGTAGCCCGCGTTCGATCGATCTTGGCGAACAGATAATTTCAAATCTCTACAGCTTAACTGCGCGTAAATCGATCGGCACGGTTGATGTTCATTTACAACTTCAAGAATCGGAGCTAGAAACGCTCGCAGCAGATGGTGAAATCAAGGATGTATCGATACGCACAAAACGCGCAACTGTTTTGGCGCGAGGCGCCAACCAGCGGGCCTATATCGAAAATATTCGCGAGCACGATATAAGCTTTGGTGTCGGCCCCGCAGGGACCGGAAAAACTTACCTCGCAGTCGCATGCGCGGTCGCGGCGCTTGACGAGGAACGGGTCAATCGACTTTGTCTGGTGCGACCTGCTGTAGAAGCTGGCGAACGCTTGGGCTTTCTTCCCGGCGATATGGCGCAAAAGGTCGATCCTTATTTGCGGCCGCTCTACGATGCACTTTATGAAATGCTTGGTTTCGAAAGAGTGGCCAAGCTCATAGAACGAAACGTCATTGAAGTTGCTCCACTCGCGTTTATGCGGGGGCGAACGCTAAATGGGTCCTTCATTATTCTTGATGAAGCTCAGAACACGACCGTCGAACAGATGAAGATGTTTTTAACTCGCATTGGTTTTGGCTCCAAAGCCGTTATCACGGGTGATATCACGCAAGTCGATTTGCCGCGTGGAAAAACCTCTGGCTTGCGTCACGCGGTCGACATTGTACAGCAGATCGACGGCATCAGTTTTACGTTTTTCCGCACGGCAGACGTTGTACGGCATAGTCTCGTCGGCCGTATTTTGGATGCCTACGAAGAGCACGAGAATGATCCGCGTAATCTCGAGTAACGCTCGACTATGGCGCTTGCGATCCATGTTACGGTTCAATTTTCGACAGATACTGATTCCCCCACGGCCGGTGAAATCATCCGCTGGGCGAAACTTGCTCTCGACACTAAATCGAATCGAGCCGGCGATACGACCGTGCGGGTAGTTGGCGATGACGAAGCTAAGTATTTGAACGAAAAATGGCGCAGGAGCGCCGGGCCAACCAACGTCTTAGCTTTTCCTGCACAAGGTCTGGAACTCGAGCCGCCGCTGCTCGGCGACATTGTCATCTGTGCTTCGGTAGCGAACAGCGAAGCGCAACGCGACGGCAAGAAAAATCACGCGCATTGGGCGCACTTGGTAATCCACGGCACCTTACACTTGCTGGGTTATGACCATATTACAGACGCTGATGCAGCGAACATGGAGGAACAGGAATGTTCGTTGTTGCGCGAATTAGGCTATCCTGACCCTTACATATGAACGATGGCCACTCTAGCAGCGCGCACCAGAATTCCTTGAATATTTGGTTGCGTCGCCTCGCTAAATTTATCAGTCCGGGTGTAACCAAACGACAAGAAATCATCGACGTATTGTACGAGGCTGAAAGTCAGCATTTGATCGACCTTAGTACCGTCGCCATGATGGAAGGTGCGCTTCTCGTATCCGAAATGCAGGTTCGGGACATTATGGTTCCACGCTCGCAGATGATTTTTATTGATGAGGATACAACTCCGCAGAAGATCCTAGCGGACGTGATCGATTCCGGACATTCGCGCTTCCCGGTGTTAGATGACAAGCACGAAAAGGTTCTCGGGATCCTTCTGGCTAAAGACCTACTTGCTTCGGCGAATGCGCTCGACGATCGATTCGATGTTAGAGACATTCTGCGTCCCGCGGCGTTCGTACCGGAGACCAAGCGGTTGAATATATTGCTGCGAGAATTTCGCGCTAGCCGTAACCATTTAGCAATCGTGCTGGATGAGTACGGTGAAATTGACGGGCTCGTTAGTATCGAAGATGTTATCGAGCAAATCGTCGGTGAGATCGATGACGAGTACGATTTCGAAGATGAAGAGTTTATCCGTCAACATCGCGGCAATCGTTTCAGCGTGAAAGCCCACACTCCTATCGAAGAATTCAACGTGTTTTTCGCGACAGAATTCGGCGACGAGGTCTACGACACAATCGGCGGACTCGTGATCAATGAATTTGGTCACGTGCCTGAGCGGGCCGAGACAATTAATTTTCGTGGATTCGAATTTAAAGTGCTACGCGCCGACAAGCGACGTATCCACCTGCTACGCGTGATTAGACTTGACGAGAGCGCCGCTGATTAATTCGTTCAACGTGCCGATTAGCGGCGCTTGAATTCCAACGCCAACCCTTTGGTTGACCGGCCACGGCCGGCTATTGGTGCTGCTATCGCGGCCATCACCTTTGGGGCGTTGTTGCCGCTCGCGTTCGCGCCTTTTGGTTATTATCTATTAGCCCCCGTTTGCTTAAGCGCATTATTTTGGCTGTGGGATCGAGCGAGCCGCAGGTCGGCCGTGATGATCGGCTTCTTGTTCGGCCTTGGCCAATTTGGCATCGGGGTTTCGTGGATTCAAATCAGCGTCCACCAATTCGGTTTACCGGTATACGCATTTTCGGTGGCCATTACGGCATTGTTTGTCGTCGGGATGTCACTCTATCCAGCGTTATGCGGATATTTGATCGCCGTTGCGCCGAGCCGTTATCGGACTCTCCGAATCCTAATTTTGTTTCCGATTATGTGGACAAGCGCAGAATTTCTGCGCGGCTGGTTATTTACGGGATTCCCGTGGCTGTTGATTGGATATAGTCAGGTAGATTCGCCGCTTTCTGTGTTCGCACCAATCATCGGTGCTTACGGCGTCACTTATGTCACGTGCGTAGTGGCTGCAATATTCGTAGTTTGCGTCGTCGGAGACCGCAACGGGCGAGTAGCGTGCTTGGTTCTTGTTGCACTTGGAGCGTTGCTGACCTCGATGCTGGATCGCATCGTGTGGACCGCCCGGAGCGGTCCCGCACAAACCGTAGCATTGGTCCAAGGAGCGATTTCCCAAGAGATTAAATGGCAGGGCCAGTACCGCCAAGCAAGCATCGATTTGTATGCCAAATTGTCCGAACCTCATTGGGGCAAGTCGCTGATTATCTGGCCGGAAACAGCGATACCGGCATTCGCAGAGCAAGTACCCGATTCAATCCAGTATCTGACGAACAAAGCAGCGCAAAGTGGCACGTCGTTATTGGTCGGATTGCCCACTAGAGACCTGTCGGACCATAGCAAGCACTACAATAGCGTGCTTCAACTCGGTCGGCACTCCGGGCACTACGACAAACGTCATCTCGTGCCTTTTGGCGAGTACTTGCCGCTGAGTGCGGTGCTGCGTCCGATCACCTCGTTCTTACGGATACCGATGTCGGACTTTAGTGCAGGAAAAGCGGACCAGGATCTGCTTGCGACAGATCATTTCACGATCGGAACGTCAATTTGCTATGAAGATGCGTATGCGAACGAAGTCTCGCGTGCATTGCCGCTGGCCAATGTTCTGGTCAACATTAGCAACGACGCTTGGTTTGGTCGTTCAATCGCGCCGCATCAGCATTTGCAAATAGCTCGCATGCGCGCGTTAGAAATGGGACGTTATCTGTTGCGCGCGACCAATACAGGCTTCTCTGCGATTATTGATCACCGCGGGAAAATAGTTTTTATCTCACGACAGTTTGTTAGTGAAGTCATTAGCGGAACCATGGTCCCGCGCGTCGGATTAACGCCGTTCGCGCGCTACGGATCAACACCTGTGATGACCTTCTGTCTTTGCGTTATTGTCGGTTTTTTTTCGATTGCCTTTCACCGCGGGCAACGTAAGCAGCATTAAGTTTCTCACTAATGCCCGAGTGTTTTTCGGCTAAAACAAGAACGTTTTTGCGGGTTAAACGCAGTAGAGTCAGGGGTGACGTTGCGACTACACTCGCCGTACGTACTTCGTCGCCGAGCAACGCAGCTTCGCCAAAAAAATCACCTGCAGAAAGTCTACCAATATTCGTTATAGCGCCGTGCTCTTCACGCGATACCGCGACAGAGCCGTGGACGAGGATGTATAACGCAGTGCCTTTTTGGTTCTGCGCGATTACCTCATCGTCGGTCAGGAAGGTAACGGTTTGTGATTGAGCGGCGAGTTTGGCTAGGACCTCAGGATCCAGGCCATGAAACAGCGGCACTCGCTCGATTAACTCCGCCGCGCTAAATCCTCGATCCGGATTCTTTATCGGCGGCAATTTAGCGCGGGCAGCCTTTAGCACTTCATCTATCCGAGCGAACGCCTTGGCACCGATATCGCCGTGATGATGACTCCGCTGTGCATAATTGCCGGCGCTCGCCAGCCCCGCAGCTTGCGCTAAGTGTTCTTCTACGCTGTGAAAGAATTCTGGAAAATCACTTCGTGTCTGATTAAAGAAAATTCGCTTTCGTTCAATCTTTTGTTGGTAGTGATGAATCACTGTTGCGACATCATCGGTTCGCAAGCCACCACTTGCGACCAAATTGGCAATGACAGCTTCACTACACAATATATCGGCGATGTCGCGCTGGATTGCCTGACTCAGCCGCGCGCGTTGAACTCGAGCCAGCACCGGCGCTAAGGCATTGCGTTCTCGCATCCAGCGTAAAATGGTTCTTTCGAAGCGCTGGAACGGATTGTTTATAGAATCACCGTCGATTGCTACATCATCAAACTCGGCTCCCGTCCATGCCTCGCGTCTACGATGCAATTGCGTTCGCAGATCGAGAAATGTGTACTCCACGATCAATCCGAGCTCATAGAGCTTATCGAGTTCTTGAGCCTCCAGATCAATTGCCTCGATATAGGCATGGCGCAATTGAAGGCCTTGATCTTGGTGTTCGACTTCGTGTCTAAAATATCCACCCAGTGTCTGCTCAATTTCTTGGGCGTGTTCCGCAGAGAGTAGATCGGCTTTGGTTAAACGTTCCACGACCGACTTCGAATTTTGCTCAGCATCAACTAAGCCTCGTTGTAACTCGGTGATTTCTTGTTCAGACAGTTGATCAATACCGAGCCACTTGATTAGCGGGCGAATAGACGGCGCATTGACCAGTAACGTAAACAAGACAACCCCCACGGTCAGTTCCACTAATATTTCGCGTCCGGCTAGGGATTCGGGAATCGATAAGACAATGGCGATGGCGAGACCGCCTTTGAGACCGCCCCACCACATGATATGGCGCTCGCCTAGGCTCACGTGCGGCAACGAAAACCAGCGGATAGTGGCAGGCACTAGGCTATATACCGTTGCGGCACGGGCGAGCAAAACAAGTAGCGATGCGGCGATTATTCCGTCGAGATGGCTAGCCATCGCGGCCAAATCGACTGACAAACCAATCATCAGAAAGAGCAATGAGTTACAAACTAGTGAGATCACTTCCCAGGTTTCGTGTACTGATCGCAACGCGTCTTGCGGTATTCGACTCACGGCATAGGCGCCCATTGCGACCGCAGCAGATACGGCCGCCATGACGCCGGAAACATGCAACACATGTTCGGCGACGACGAAACTTGAATACGCAGTAACCAGCGACATAACGATAATGGCTAAATTGCTGCCACGAATTCTCCGCATTATTTCTGCAAGGCCGAAACCGATCAGTGATCCAACAACTATGCCGCCAAAAAAAACTCGGAAAAATTGAACAACGGCATTGCCGATGTCGTTCATAACGAAGTTTCCCGCCAGTGCGATTCCGAGCAATATATTAAATAGCACGATGGCGGTTGCATCGTTGAAAAGCGATTCTCCCTCCACCAAGGTATTTAGGCGCGCGGGTGCACCGAGTTCCTTAAATAAAGCGACAACTGCCACGGGATCAGTCGCAGAAATAAGGACACCGAATAGCAAGGCAAGGATCAGATCCAAATCGAGATATAGCCAGATCCCGAGCCCGATAATGGCGGTCGATACAACTAAGGCAGGGACAGCGAGGATGAAAATCGGCGCGATATCTTTCAATAGTCGGCGAGGATCGAGATTTAATGCGGATTCGAAAATTAACGCCGGCAGAAATATAAATAGAACGAGATCGGGCGTTAGTTGAAACTCCTGAAGAGCACCCAAGCCTGGCACCGAACCCGCTAAGGTCGATAGGAACACCCCAAGGACAACCAAGAAAACGGTATACGGAATTGGTAAGTTTCGCGCGAGGCTTGCCGCCACCATGGAGATGGCTAGTAGGCCGCTGACGACAAGGACGAGTTCAGAAATTGGCATGTGCAGAGTTAATCACATCACCGCGTAGGAGAGCTATAGTAAAATTAATTTACACAGCTCGATCTGATTTATCGAAATTGGCTTCGTCGACTTGCGATATGGCTGACCGAGATAACCAACAAGAGTCCAAGGACCGCAAGTAATACGGCATGCACGGTGGACGATTCCCACGTCGGCAGCATGGGCACTGACTCTAACAGACGTTGCTCGCCACGAACCATCACGTATTGGCGGTGCTGGAATGGCCAGATCACCCACAGCGAAGCGACTAAAAATCCGCTAATTAGCAATAACATAACGCGTTCATAGCGATGCATCAGCCAAGAAAGCAGCCGCGTAAATGCACTGAGACCCGCGGCGGCACCGAGCGCGAAAGGTAGGATGATCGCGACATCAAATTTCCCAATCCCATCCAGCACGGTCGCATATTTTCCAAGAATTAAGAGAATAAACGAGCCCGAAATGCCTGGCAGGACCATCGCGCAAATCGCTAATGCGCCGCAGCCCATGATCACCCACCAATTATCGGGTGTTTGCGTAGGGACTGCCGTGACGATCACGGCACCTAAGATAATACCGGCGAGGATTGCAAAGAAATCGATTAGTGATTTAGATTCGATATCACGTAGCAAAATGATCGTTGATCCCACGATCAAGCCGAAGAACAAGCCGTAAATTGCTTCTGGGTGCGAGTGCAACAAACTTGGAACTGGGACAACGCGGGTGAAAAATAGTGCCGCGCAAATGATTCCCAAGCCGAGCGGAAGGAGGAATAAAAAGTGTGGTCGGGTAAAGCTGGTTCGAAGATCAAACTTTACGACAGCTACTAGCCAGGTGGCATCGAACGATTTTATGGCATCAATTAGCTGCGTGTAGATGCCCAGAATAAATGCCATCGTACCGCCAGATACGCCTGGGACAACGTCGGCCGCGCCCATACAGAAGCCTTTTAGGAGTAACGCCCAAGCGTCCTTGATCGAGCCGCGCACCGCTACCCTTGGCTTGGCGCCGCGGGTTTTAAAATTGAAGCGCTTGCAGCATGTACTGCGTCGACTAAAATCGCCACGTTCTCTGGGTCGATGTCTGGCGTGATGCCGTGTCCGAGATTAAAAATATGTCCTGGATGTGCGCCAAAAGAATTTAAAATTGAGCTCGCCTGCTCGATAATTGCCGATGGCTTTGCGCGTAAAATCGCCGGATCCAAATTCCCCTGAAGCGCCACCCGGTCTCCAACTCGTCGGCGCGCGTCACCGACATCGGTCGACCAATCGAGGCCCAGCGCCGAACAGCCAATATCTGCGATCGTTTCGAGCCACAATCCGCCGCCCTTAGTAAACGCAATCGTCGGCACGGCATGATTAACCTCGTCAACAATGTGCTTCATATAGGGTAAAGAAAATGAGTGGTAGGCGGCGCTTGAGAGGATCCCCCCCCAAGTATCGAAGATCATTACGGCATCTGCGCCTGCCGATATTTGCGCCTTTAAATAGATGCTGCTGGCTTTGGCGAGCAGATCAAGTAGCTCATGCAATAGCTCGGGCTCGTCGTACAGCATTTGTTTAATTAATTTGAAATCATGACCACTGCCACCTTCGATCATATAGGTTGCTAAGGTCCATGGGCTGCCACAAAATCCGATTAACGGCACTTTGTCACCGAGTTCGCGCTTAATCAGCCGAATAGCATTACCTACGTAGCTTAGGTCATCTTCTGGATCAGGGATGCCAAGTCGGTGAATGTCTTGTGCTGACCGTAGCGGATGTGCAAATCGAGGGCCCACGCCTTCAACAAGAGAAAGGCCTAACCCCATTGCGTCTGGAATGGTGAGTATGTCGGAGAAGACGATCGCGGCATCAAGCGGGAATCTTGCTAGTGGTTGTAAGGTTACCTCGCACGCAAGCTCAGGTGTTTTACATAAAGTTAGGAAGTCGCCCGCTCGTTGGCGGGTCGCACGATACTCTGGTAAGTACCGCCCCGCTTGGCGCATCACCCAAATCGGTGTCGCGTCGACAGGTTCGCGCCGCAGCGCACGTAAAAATCGGCTGTTTCTTAGCATGAGGCGTTAACGAAATTCAGCCATCGTCTGGTGCATGACGCTAAAGCGTCTTAAATCGCGAGCGCGCAATCATGCGAGCGGAGCGGGAAGATCGGAGTATCCGACTAAATATTCGTCGATGCTGCGCGCCGCCGATCGACCTTCGGCGATGGCCCAAACAATCAATGATTGGCCACGCTGCATATCGCCGGCCGTGAATACGCCTGGCGCGGAAGTCATCCATTTTTCGTCGCGCCAAACGGTGCCTCGCGGTGTGAGTTTTAGCGCCAGCGAGTCGAGCAATCCGTCTTGTTCTGGGCCTGTAAACCCCATCGCAAGCAGCGCAAGATCGCAGGGTAATTCGTGTGTCGTACCCGGGATTTCAACAAAGCTCATGCGACCGTCTTCGTTTTTCATTTCAACTTCGTTAAGTTCGAGCGCTTGTACTTGGCCGTCGCCGACAAATTTTCGGCTAGAGACCGAATAAACCCGTTCGCCACCTTCTTGATGCGCCGATGAAACCCGATAAATCTGCGGCCATAGCGGCCACGGGTTATCGTCGGCGCGCGATGACGGTGGGTGCGGCATAATTTCTAGCTGATGAATCGATTGCGCCCCTTGGCGGTGCGAGGTACCGAGACAGTCCGCACCGGTGTCACCGCCGCCGATAATGACTACATGTTTGCCAGTAGCGGAAATACTGTCTTGTGTGCTGACCTCGTCGCCTTCGCACATTCGGTTTTGCGGTGTGAGGAAATCCATCGCGAAGTGAACGCCATCGAGTTCACGTCCCGGGATCGGAAGATCCCGGGGTTGCGTTGCGCCTCCGGTTAGCAGGACCGCATCGTATTGTGCGCGCAACGAATTGGCATCAACGTTATGTCCAACATTTGCGTTGGTGCGGAATTCGACCCCTTCAGCTTCCATTTGCTGCAAGCGACGGTCGAGTACTCGCTTCTCCATCTTAAAGTCCGGGATGCCGTAGCGCAGGAGTCCGCCGATCCGGTCGGCTCTTTCGAAAACGACAACGCCGTGACCGGCGCGGCGTAACTGTTGCGCGGCTGCGAGACCAGCAGGCCCAGATCCGATAACGGCGATGTTTTTCCCGGTCTCAACATGTGGAGGTTCCGGAACGACCCAAGCCTGCTCGAAGGCGTGGTCGATAATTGTGAGCTCGACCGCCTTTATCGTCACGGCTTCGTCATTGATTCCTAGAACGCACGCGCCCTCACAGGGAGCCGGGCACAAGGTGCCGGTAAACTCCGGAAAGTTATTCGTCGCATGCAGTCGATCGATAGCTTCATGCCACCGTTCGCTGTATACCAAATCATTCCAATCGGGGATCAGATTACCGAGCGGGCAACCTTGGTGGCAGAAGGGTATCCCGCAATCCATGCATCGCGCGGCTTGTTGCCCCAATGTGTCTGTAGGCCATTGGGTCATTACTTGTCGCCAATCGTGTATACGCGATTCGACCGGGCGGTAGGGTTGTTTCTCTCTTTGATAATCGAGAAAACCAGTTACTTTAGCCATTGGACGCCTCCATTATCGCTTGGTCTTCCGGAACACCGGTCCGCTTAGCAGTTTCAATTGCGAGTAGGACCTTTTTGTAATCCTTCGGCATCACTTTGACAAAATTACTGCGACATCGCTTCCAGTGGTCAACAATAGCGATTGCGACGGTACTCTGCGTATAGCGCACATGGTTTTTCAGCAGGGCTAATACGATTTTTTCGTCTTCTGCCGATTCTATTTTTTCCAAATCGACCATTTCTGTGTTGCACAGCGCAGGAAAGGCTTTGTCCGGATCGTAGACAAATGCGACTCCTCCGGACATCCCCGCGGCGAAATTGCGTCCGGTGCGCCCAATTATTACAGCGCAGCCACCCGTCATATATTCACAACCATGATCGCCGATCCCTTCAACGACCGAGCGCGCGCCGCTATTGCGAACGCAAAAACGTTCGCCCGCGATGCCTCGAAAATATGCTTCGCCGGACGTCGCGCCATACAAGGTAACGTTGCCAACAAGAATGTTATTTTCTGGAACGAATGTCGCGTGGCGCGGCGGGTATACGATTAGTTTGGCGCCGGAGAGGCCTTTGCCGACGTAGTCGTTCGCATCGCCTTCGATGGTCATGGTGACCCCCCGGGGTACGAAAGCCCCAAAGCTCTGGCCAGCCGAACCATTAAAGTGAAGTTTGATGGTGTCGTCCGGTAGACCTACACCGCCATAGCGTTTCGTGATTTCGTAGCCGAGGATTGTGCCGACCGTGCGGTTCGTGTTTTTGATCGGTAAGATCGCATCAACCGGATCACCGCCTTCTAGTACGTCTTTGCACAGTGGAACGATGGTGGTTCGGTCGAGTGATTCATCGAGCCCGTGATCTTGTTCGCGAATTT
>JBLFWZ010000039.1:0-23724 GCA_047611905.1 Gammaproteobacteria bacterium
AGCGTTTAATAATTGATTTCAATTTATCCACCACGGTCGATGCACTTCCGGTGACCAGGAATTCGTTGTCTTCGAAATGTTTGTATTTGTAATTATTCAATTCGTCGTAACTTGGAAACGGTCTTTTCTTTAACAAAAATTCTAACGACGAGTGCGTCATATGGCCTGGCGGCAACAATAGTTGCTCCGGCATGTGCAATAACTTGTGATAGAAATACTCGATGTGCTTGCCATACTCGGCCTCTGCACTTTCATCGGTTTCCGATACACCGACTGGGATGAGGTAACCCATGCGGTAAGGATTGCGATCAAGTCCCGCCTCTTCAACTTTGTCCCAATAACCATTGACGATGGTGCCAGCGCCTTTTGCGCCGAAATACGTCAGGTAGCAATAACAATAATTATTCTCGGTAACGAAATCCCACGTACTTGGACTTGCGTTCCCTGGCACCCACACCGGGGGATGCGGTTCTTGATAGGGCTTCGGCCACAGGTTCACCATGGGTAATTGGTAATACTTGCCGTTCCACGCGAATTGCTCCTTTGCCAACCATGCTTTTTTAATCAACGCGTGGGCTTCGCGGTACCGTGTGCGTTGTTCCATCGGCGCAAAGCCGTAGCTATACGCAAAGTCACCGCCTAGGCCGACTGGAAATCCGGCAACCAAGCGACCTTCCGAAATGCAATCGAGCATCGCGTATTCTTCAGCGACACGGATTGGGGGATTTAGAAAAACCGCCGTTTCCCCCATCTGAATGATGGCCGTATCCGTGCCACGCGTCGCTCTCGCGAGCACCGAGCCCATCATGTTGGGATTCACCATAAAGCCGTATGCATTCTGGTGATGCTCGTTGGTGCACACCCCGTCGAATCCAACTTCGGCAGCGAACGTGAGTTCGTCTAGCGTGTGGTTGTAGTACTCCGCAACCTTCTTTCGATCCGCGATCCCTTCAAAGGGCAACGTAAACCAAGCAGAGTCGTGGGTCTTGTCGAAATCTTCGGGCAGATCTCGGTACGGCATTAGATGAAATGCGGAAATTTTCATAATGTGCGTCCCTTATTGCTTTAATGTTTGGCGGTGTACTTGGAGAAATTATCCCAATTCCGCCGGATTCAATCTACTAGCCGCATGCGGCTGTCGCGCGGGCGCGGCCTGACGGCTCGCTAAGTGACTTTACCAACTGACCGAGCTATTTCATTCGTAAACGACGATACAACGCACCTCGATACTCCAACGATCGGGCGCGTCCGGTCGGGTCGTCGGATCTTCGAAAGCACTGTGGAAACTAAACGTACACGGTCCTTCGAGGTCAGAGCCGTCGCCCTCGGCGCCTTCAGAACGCGCGAGCTTGCCGGCCGAGTCCCACTGTTTTATTAGCATGGCCTCGCTGGGTTCCATGTGCGGGTAGTAATACATCTTTTGCTGCGACGATTGTTTGGCGAAATAATTCTCACCAATGCGATCCTGGTAGTGAATCTCGAAGACTACGAGATCTTCAGGTGCCACCGTTTGGCCGTCGCACAGCGCCAACGGATGGTTCTCGACCGGTTCGTCAGCGATATTTCGCCAGACGTTGATAATCGCAAACCGCCCACCGTCGACGAGCGACTTGTCGACCATTGCTTGCGAAATCAATGACTGCCCGGCAGGCAGTACGGAACATAAAGTGTCGTTGCCGCTTGGCGGTTTCGCTAAATCCCGTAAGCGTTGCGGTGCGCTGGTCAAGGTGTAATCGCCGTGCACTACGTGCGCCGGCCCTTGGACGGTTTGTCCGCCGGCAATACGTTGCTGAGTTTCTTTACCCGTGGCGGAGCGGATGTTGTGATCGAAGGCAAAAGCGCGGGCACCAACAGCGTCTTCAACGATCCGTGCGCACTGTCCGTAGTAGTTTTCTACGACTTGCCGGTGATCGAAAAAATCTATTTTGGAACCGATAATGGGACGCTCTAATAGCTCGAACCCATGACTGTAGAGCGTCCGCTTGTCGTTCGCTTTGAGTGGTCTGGCGTTGTTAACCATGACGCGGTGCTCGTGCAGATCCACGCCGACACTGCCGCCATCACTGCCATCGGCATCGCGGCGCGTGAGTACCTTGTTGTTCCTATAGAGGGAAGACTCTACGATTGGCTCCAAATAATGAAAATTCCCAAAAGGTCCTTGTTCGCTATGTAACGATGGCGAAGGTTTGTTCATGATCGTTGGAACTCCGTAAATACAAAACGCGACCGACTTGTTAGTCACTTCGAATTCTAGCTAAACCGTGCACGTGCCCAACTCGAGCACCGCAGATTCAAGTGCGACACAAGTATAGGCTTAAATTGGCATTTCGGAACATTGACGGAACCTTTGCTGGCTCGCCAGAATACGCTGGTCGCGGCGCGCTCGGCACCGTATAGGAGGGAACTAAGATGGATAAATACGTCGTCACCAAAGACGAGATTACTGCGTATGAAGGCACTCAAAAAGCTCACTATCTCAATCCAAAGGCGCGGAGAATTAATAAATCGCTTGGCGATTTAACGGGATTGACGGGTTTTGGCATCCATATAATCGAAGTGAACCCCGGTGACGACACGACCGTGCTTCACGTACATCATCACGAAGACGGCGTGTATGTCCTCGAGGGGCAGGCGCAAGCAACTATCGGAGACGCAGTTGTCACCCTCGGCCGCGGGGATTTCGTTGGTTATCGCGCCGGCGGTCTCGCGCATAAATTAAAAAATAGCGGGTCCGGCGTACTTAAATGCATTGTTGTCGGCGGCTGCCTTACACACGATGTGGCCGATTACCCGGAATTGAATAAGCGCCTATATCGCAATCCGGGGCTCAATTGGAATTTAGTCGACACGGAGAATATTAGCGAACCGGATGCCGGCAAGAAATAACCGGTGGAGGTTTTATAACTATTGCGGCGCACAATTTTACGCCTGATGCAGCGCAGCATTAAGGGTTATTACTCCGTCGAATTTGCGTAGGGCGCGGGAAGCTTATTCGAGCAGTTCTTGCTAGGCTGCTCAGGCAAAAGTCGGTGAATCGGATTATCACAGCAATCCCTGATCGACCCAATGCGGATTAAACACTAAGCGCCAGTATCAGTCCGGCACTAGATTTATAGAGGACGGCTCGAAAAAATGAGATTTACCCTTGCTCGCTGGATCATGCGTAATCGCGTGGTGGTTTCGCTGCTATTTGTCGTCGTCACCGGTTTCTTTACGACTGGATTTCAGCACGTCGATATCCGCACGGTATTCAACGACCTATTGCCAAAAGACGATCCTTACGTGCAGGTCTACTTCGACCATCGAAACTTCGGCAACCCAATGTCCGTCGCGATCGTTGTCAAGCGTAAAGACGGCGAAATTTACCACCCTGAGACCTTAAAGAAGGTCTGGGAAATAACGCGCAATCTCGACCTTGCGCCAAGTATGAATCACGATACCGTCATTTCGATCTCCACCGAAAAACTGCGTTATGCCGAGGCCACCGCTTACGGTGTGAGTGCGCACCCACTGATGGATAACAAACCGCCGGAAACGGCGGAAGAAGTTGCCGAGTTCAAACGCCGGGTCGCGGTGTCTACGAACGCCCAAACGTTCTTCGTTTCGCGGGACGAAACTGCGACCATGATCACCGGCGCCTTCCATGACACGGTAGACTATGGTGTCGCGTTCGAGTTCACGCAGAAACTCGTCGAGGATGCGCGCGACGCTGATCACGACGTCTACCTGGCCGGCCAACCCGCACTCACAGGTTGGGTCTACAAACTCCAAAAGCAGACCTACAAAATTTTTGCCGTCACCGTCGGCGCACTCGTCATCGCACTCGTACTGTACATGCGCAATTTTGGTGGCGTCGCTACACCGATCATTTGTGCACTGGTTGCTGGAATTTGGGGCTTTGGCTTTATTGGTCTCATTCACCGCCCGATCGAACCCTTGTTGATGATCGTGCCGTTGTTACTCGTTGCACGCTCGTTCTCGCATTGTGTGCAATACACCGAACGGTTTTATGAGATTTTGCTGCGCATCGGCGACAAACGCAAAGCGGCAGAACTCACCATGGGGATCATGATGGCACCGTCGATACTCGGGATCCTCACAGACGTCTGCGGAATCATTTTTATCGCCATCGCGCCAATACAATCGATGGAGAATCACGCGTTATTCTGTGGCTTCTGGGCCCTGTGGATCATCCCGACTGGCGTTTTCCTTTGTTCCATTTTACTGTCCTACTTGCCCGTACCGAAGAACATCGAAAAGATCGTCGGCGGCGCCAACGAACCATCGGGCATCCATTTGCTACAGGAAAAATTGCTCCGCCGAATCGCGCTCGTTACGCACGGTAATGCCGCCAGTAAAACGGCAGCCGTGGTCGTGGTCGTTGGTGCGGTCGGCGTGTATCTGAATACTCAAATTGAAATGGGCAACCCCGTTGAAGGGAGCAACTTGCTCTGGCACGACTCCGAATTTAATACCGCAGTGCGCTCAATCAACGAGCATTTTCCAGGGACTAATACCTTGGAAATTGTGCTTGAAGCGAAAGAACGCAATCACGAAAGTCCAACTGCCCGCTCACCGGAAGTGATTGCGGCGGCCGGAAAACTGCAGCAATTGCTTGAAAGGAATCCGATCTTACCGCCGCGCGCGACGTTAACGTTCGGCGACTACGTTCGCGAAACGACGCGCTTGTTCGCAGGCGGTAATCCGAAGTGGAGCAATTTGGACTTAACTGAAGAGAACATGGCCTCGCTCACGTTCGCGACCTTAATGGGTAATGACGTCTTGAACTTCGCCCATGTATCAGATTTTAATTTCGAAAATTCCACGGTTACCGCCTGGTATAAAGATAACAAACAGGAAACCGTCGAAGCCGCCTTAGCCGGTGCGGCGCGCGCTGTCGCAATAGTCGGCGAAGACCATCCGAAATTCCGCGTACGTTTAGGCACCGGGGTTATCGCCCTGCAGCAGGCGATGAACAACACCGTCGAAAAATACCATTGGGTGATTATGGGGATGGTCAATATAGCCGTGCTGCTAATCGCGGCATTCGCCTACCGCTCGTTTGTCGCTGCGTTTATTTTGCTCATTCCGGTCAATCTCTCGAACGTGTTGCTGGGCGCCTGTATTCACTTGCTCGGTATCGGTCTCGATATTAACGCGGGCATCGTCGCTGTCATCGGCGTCGGTGTGGGAATCGACTATGGCATTTACTTGTTGTCACGAATTTGCGAAGAGTACAGCGCGCATGACGGAGACTTGCCTAAATCGATTACCGCAGCACTGACGACGACCGGCAAAGCGATCATGTTCACTGCGACGATTATGCTAATAGGGATCTTACCGTGGTATTTCTTATCTGATCTGAAATTTATGGCCGACATGGGCTTACTACTCGTTGCCGTCATGTTGATCAACATGGTCTTGTCGCTAGTCGTTCTACCCATGCTGGTGTGGTTCATTAAGCCGCGCTTCCTTGCTCGAGATGACTTAATCGTTGGTAACAGCGTCGACATCAACAAGCTCATGGGTGTCGGCGTGCCTGCAAACTGATCATGAGGCCCGCGGCGCAAAAATGGATTGTAGTTTGCTTGCTGCTCACCTTGGTCGGTGGGGCCGGCTATGTGATCTATTTACGCAACATCGTCAATCCCAAAGTTGTCACCGAGCTGCAAACCGATCCGAGCGGCGAGCGAGCGCGCAAAGTAATGTTACTGACATTTCCGGACGGTAAGGTTTTACCGATTAACTATCTGCGCGAAAATCCGTACGTCTACGCCGGAGCAGACTTCAGCTGGTGGAAAGCATTTGCAGACGATGGCGCGCAAGTCACCGTGTTGATTCAAGGCGAGACGCTGCGCGGTACCGCTCGAGTCGTTCTCAACCAGCCAGATTTCAAAGCAACGATATTCGCACGTCTGCGCCCGACAGTACCCAAGTGGCTGCCAGATTGGCTGAATGGGAAGTTAATCATTATCACCATAGACGATGCGGGAACCGCGTTAGAATAGTTTCGCGACGCATACGGCTCCGCTCAACAGGTTTGATTCCAGAAACAACGACATTATGAAACTCGCCGGCGTAAGAGTGCTCGATCTGTCACGTTTTCTACCCGGCCCATACATCGGTTTATTAATGGCGGATCATGGCGCCGAAGTCATAAAAATAGAGAGCTTCGACGGCGAACCCACTCGTCACTTAGGTCCAAAGATCGCAGGTTTCTCGGCTTATTTTCGAAATACTCAACGTGGGAAGCTCAGCTTGCGCCTGAACCTTAAATCAAAAGAAGGTCTGGACATCTTCCTGCAACTGGCCGATCAAGCGGATGTCGTTATCGACTCATTCCGTCCTGGTGTAGTCGATCGCCTAGGCATCGGCTACGCCGCGATCAGTAAACGAAATCCACGAATTATTTATTGCTCGTTGTCGGCCTTTGGTCAAGAGGGTTCATTGGCGCAACGCCCATCGCACGATATGGGCGCTCAAGCCTTAACGGGAACCTTGAGCTTATTGCAGCAACAAGGCCGCGCACCCAGCCTGCCCGCAAGCCCGACAGCAGATGTTGCACTTGGATCGCTAGCGCTAGTCGGAATACTCATGGCGCTTTATCGTCGTGAGAAGTCCGGCGACGGGGATTTTATTGACATGTCGATGACCGATGCCTTGATGTCTTGGAATCCACATATCATTAGCACCGTGCTTGCCGAAGCCGAACCCCCTGAGCTTGCGAATGAACGACTCTACGGCGGCGCGGCGTTCTATAACGTGTATCGCACCGCAGATGATCGATACTTAGTGTTGTCTGGCGCCGAAATGAACTTCGTCGAAAATTTGCTGAACGCACTCAAAAGGCCAGATTTAATCGAGGTCTGTAAGCTCCCATGGGGCCCAGCGCAAGATCCGGTTAAAGAGTTTTTAACTGAAACATTCGCGACGCGCAGCTTAACCGAATGGGACGAATGGTTGAGCACACTTGGGATCTGCTACGCCCCTGTGCTCAATCTTAACGAATCGTGGCAACAGGACTACTGGCGCGAACGCGGTATGATCTCGGTTGGCGGTGACGGTATTGAGCGTCTGGATAGTCCAGTTAGATTTAAGCATGAACCCGCGCAAATCTCCGATAAGCTCTCGGAACTTGGCGCCGATACCGAATCGTTACTCGAGCGCCTGGGGTACGATGCCGAACAACGACAAGCACTTAAAGATAAAGGCGTTTGCTAGACGTCGAGTAAGCTCATGACACAGACCCACCAATTCTCGTCAAAACAATATGCCGTCGATGACTATTCGGCGCTGCAAGAATGGTTCCATTCGCGTAAATGGAGCGACGGACTACCCATCGTCCCGCCAACCCCAGAGCTAGTCGCAGCATGTCTGGAATGGGCGTTATTACCAGCGTCACATTTAATCGGCATAGAGCCCGTACGTGAACGAGCGCTCACGGCTGAGAAGGTCGCAATCAATGCCGTCATGGCCGGTTGCTTGCCAATGCATTTTCCAGTCGTGGTCGCCGCGTTAACGGCCATGTTGCAAGAGCCGTTCGTGTTACACGGTGCCACATCGAGCACCGGCGGATGTGCCGTGTTGATTGTGATCAACGGGCCAGTTCGTCTCGAACAAAGCATGGATGCAAGTTTCAGCGCCTTAGGTGCTACTGATCGCGCGACCACGGTGATCGGTCGCGCTATTCGCCTCGTCCTCTACAACCTGCTCGATGTGCGCCCCGGTGAAGTCGATCGTTCGACTTTAGGACATCCTGGCAAGATCAGTTTTTGTTTAAGCGAAGATGAAGAAAATACTCCGTGGCTGCCGCTCGCCGAAGAACGTGGCGTGCCACAACACGCCTCGGCGGTGACGGTGATGGCGGCTGGCGCGCCACGCCAGATCTTAAATGAATGGACCGCCCAACCTGAAGAAATACTCGATACCTACGTATCAGAAATGAAAGCCAGCATGCGTCACTACTCAATTTGGCCTGGTAACTACGCCATCGTCGTGCCGCCGCAACTTCGCGAACACTTTGATCGCGTGGGTTGGTCAAAAGCCGATATCCGGCAATACGTCTACGCCAAAGCACGGATTTATCGTCGCGAATGGGCCGATTGTGGCAAGAGCGCAGTGGTTGGCGACAAGGGCGATCGCGAACACGCCGCCCTTGTGTCAGCCGAGCACTTACTCGTGATTGCTGCTGGTGGACCGGCCGGCGGATTTGGTGCGGTCATTCCGCCTTGGCTGGGGAAAACAAGTCAGGCCGTGACGATGGCGATTGGCGCATGCGTCGACTGCGAAATTTGACCCGCAATCTGATCTTAAGGATTACATTTAATGAGCATTCAATTTCTCGATCCCACGCATGAAAACCACTTCGGCGAATTCCGGCTCGCGCCGAAACTAGAATCACTAGACAACGCGGTAGTCGCGATCGTGTCGAACGGAAAGAAAGGCAGCATTCCGTTTTTCGACGCTTTCGAGGAAGTGATCCGCGCGCAATACAAAGTCGCTGAGGTGGTGCGCATTACGAAATTTAATTACAGCACACCGGTCGATGCTTCGCTGCTCGGCGATGCCGAACGTTGGAACGCGCTCATCACCGGCATTGGCGACTGAGGCAGCTGTTCGTCGTGCAGTTTGCATGACGCCATCATCGGAGAACGTCTCGGAATACCGGCAGCTGGCATAATGACCGCACAGTTTGTCAGTGCCGGAGAATTAATGGCTCGCGTGTTAGGTGCCGAAGGGTATCCATTCGTAACGACCGACCACCCTATTTCTAGCGCGACCGACCATGAATTGTACGAACGGGCAAAAGTTGCCGTTGCCCAAAGCGCCTCACTCCTACTCCGATCCTAAGTGCCTAATTCTGGAGGCCGCGCAAACCAGCACGGCCTCCAGTACTACCGTCTGAAATATTTCGTGCGGAAGATTTATTCGCTAATTTTCGCGACAGTCTCTTTAGCCGTAACCGCGATCCTCGCCTGCTGGCGCACGTAATGCTGAATCGCCTTCACATCTTCTACAGAGAAGTCCTCAAATTTAGGCATACCGCGCGGAATTCGCTCACCGTCTAAGACAATCTTTTTGGTTAGATCGAAATCGAGCATCGCACCAGACGCTCTTAGATCTGGCGCGCCTCCACCGGAGACTGCCGCCGGCCCGTGACACCAGACACAGGTTTTAGTCCAGCGCTCTTCGCCTTTTTCCGCCAAGCTCGCATCGATGACGAAACTGGCATCGTCGATCGGGGTTACGAACATAGGGGGTGGCGTTTTCGGTAGTGCCGCCTTGCCGTCTAATGCGAACACCAGCAAACGCCGCGGGTGCATACCGTAAGGCCAACCGTGTTGCGCTGCCATCGTGCCTCCCAGCATTGCGAGCCCGCCGCCCCAGCCAACTGGCAAAGCGATAAACTGTTGGCCGTCAACAGCGTAGGAAATCGGCGGTGCCGATATGCCGACTTTCGCATCGTACTCCCAAACCTTTTCGCCAGTGTCGGCGCGATAAGCGTTGAATTGCCCGTTACCTAGGCCTTGGAACACGAGGTTTCCAGCAGTCGTCATCGTGCCCGAGTGCACACCAGGCGGAGTCTCTACGTACCAAGCGCGCGATTGCGTCAAGGGATTCCAACCGACAAGACCATTGATCGCGCTATCGGCTGGGACGTCGTCTCCGCCATAGGCCACACCTGCCTCGAATTCGAATCCTTTGGCCTGAAACTTCGCGATGTCGACACCGGTGTCGTCATAAACGCCGGCCAAATCATGGACGGTGAAGTACATCAGCTGAGTCGCAGGATTCCACGACATTGGATGCCAATTGTGACCGCCGTAAGGCCCCGGATACATTGTCACCTTGCCCGACTCGTAGCGTGATCCGGCAACTTCAATCGGGCGACCGGTTTTCATATCGACTTCAGTCGCCCATGTCACCTTGGAGTAAGCTTTAGCGGATAAGAGTCGACCGTTCTGCCGATTGATAATGTAGTAGAAACCGTTTTTCGGCGCGTGCATGAGCACTTTTACCGTTCGGTCTTTTACTTTTAGATCAGCCTGGACAATGTCCATGGCGGAATTAAAGTCCCAGCTCTCGCCTGGTGTCGTCTGGTAATGCCATTTGTACTTACCCGTGTCCGCGTCGAGCGCCACGATCGCACAGAGAAACAAATTATCGCCACCGCCGGGGCTGCGAATTTTTTGGTTCCACGGCGATCCATTCCCTGTACCCAGATAAATATGATTGAATTCCGGGTCATAAGTAATCGCGTTCCAGACGTTGCCACCGCCGCCGTGCTTCCACCATTCACCATTCCAGGTACTAGCGGCTAAACGCTGGGCGTTGTCTTCAAATCCATCGGCAGGGTTGCCGGGCACCACGTAAAATCGCCACGCTTGTTCACCCGTCTCTGCATCATAGGCAGTGACATAGCCGCGCGACGGTCCCATTTCGGTTCCACCATTACCGATAATAATTTTGCCCTTGAACGCGCGGGGTGCACCGGTAACGTAGTAGTAACTATCCGGCTCCACCGTCATCGAAGTCCAAACTTCTTTACCTGTCTTAGCGTCGACTGCGATGAGACGTCCGTCGCCTGCGGCCACGTAGATCTTCTCGTTCCAGTAAGCGACACCACGGCTCGTACCCCATAGGACGCGCAACGTTTTGCCCGCATTCTCAGGTACCTTAGGATCGTATTTCCACAACACCTTGTGCGTGCGGGCGTCGATAGCGGTAACGATGCTCAAGCTCGAAGTGACATAGAGCACCCCATCAACTGCCAACGTCGTTGACACTATTTGGCGCGCGTCGGGCAATTCAACGGACCACGCCAAACCGAGTTTTGAAATATTATCCGCCGTTATCTGAGTTAGGGGTGAGTGACGCTGTTCACTGTGCGTACGCCCGTGCGTAAGCCAATTATCGCCATTGGTTTCATCTTGCAACGCCGCTGGATCGAATTCGGCAGCCGCTATCGATAGGTAGAACAAGCTTATGATGAATACGGATACGCGTAGAAAACAAAAATTTCTCATCTCATCGTTGCCTCTGAATTGCGATGCGAAGTTTAACAGCCAGTAAGTCGTGTAATTTAGCATCAATGGGCGACGAACACAGACCCCAGATGCAGTATTCACGCGCAATCGAAAATGTTGCGCCGCACCCAGTAAAGAGCGATCAAATAATCGTCGAGAGTGATATTGCTCGCCGGCACGATGTCCTGATCGCATGCGCGCGACCGCAACACGGTTACGTGCCAGCACCGCGCTGTCTTTTGCGACGCGTTTGTCGTGAAGAAGTTCCGGCGGCGTGCTTCGAAAGCTACCGCACCTAGCATCGAAGATTCATAAGCTGCGCTCCGCATAGATTGAAGTTCATGGTCCATCACTATCCACCGTGAGTAGCGTAATTTCCGGCGGTACGAGAAAGCGAACTGGCAAAATGCTCGTGCCAATCCCCGAACTGACAAATAGATGCCGACCAGATTCCACGATATGTCCGATTGCGAATCTTTCGTCGTAGCCGGACGGTACGACCAGCCGACCTAGGCCGGGAAGATAAACCTGGCCCCCGTGTGTGTGCCCTGCAATTGTCAGCTCGATGTGGTCTGGTATTTCGGGAAACACATCCGGGTTGTGCGTAAATAACAACGTCGAATCACTCGCCGTCACCTCGCTCAGCGCTTTTTCAAGATCGTGCGGGCCTTCTGTAAAGTCGCTCACGCCAACTAAGAAAAAGGAACAGGCTCCGTGCGTAATTTTCTGTGATCGATCTTCCATCACCGAGATATTCGCGTCAGCGAGCGCGCGCTCGACTCGCGAGGGATCGAGCCACCAATCGTGGTTGCCTAATACGGCGAATATCCCTGCGCTTGCCTCGATTTTGCCGAGCACATTCGCGGCAGTTTCAGGCGGCACAAAATCTCCGCCGAGAACACCATCGATAACAAAATCTCCGGGCAGCAAAACGAGATCGGGTTTTGAGCGATTCGTGAGCTCGACAATTTCACGAAGCTTATCTATCCCATTGAATGGCGATCCCACATGCAGATCTGCGAGCACCGCAAGCTTCAGACCCGCACAGGCTTTCGGCCAATCCGGGAGCCTTAAATGATGCTCGACGATCTTGAGACTGCCGGGTTCTATACACAACGACCAGATGGCAAGAACCATCGCGAAGCAATATCCGACGACTCTGGCTCGAGATTTAATCACTCCCGCGACTCGCGAGAATCAATTAGCTTAACGACCGATTCGGACGCCTCGCGCGCGAGACAACGCGAATTGACGCTCGTCGGTCTCGGCATTCTATCGAACGCGCCTAATCACTTAGTTTCCAACGGAAATCACAATGGTCTCCTCCGCTCATTATCGTTTGCGTTCGTTGCAGGCTTAAGTCGTCACCAATCGCTTGCGTAATCGGTGGATCAATTTCGCAGGTGAGCATCGCGCCAAATTCCGGCTCGCCGAGCGATCGAAAATACTCGGCATAGCCACACCGACGAACGTTGATTAGCAACTCAGTCGCATTATCAGCGATCGGCTCAATTTCCAATGCTCCACCGGCTGCGAACGATGGCATGAGACTGCGCATCTTATCGAGCGACGTGCCCTGCTCGTTGTCCGCTACCGACTTACCCAAAGCGCTCGCATATTCTCGGACCGAGGCGCGCAACAGTTCGGCGGCTCGTTCGCCGCCCAGTTCGTCTCGCAGTCGACGATACAACGGTAGAAGTATTTCGCTTTGGATCTTGACCCGTTCGAGATACGGTAAACTTTCCATTAGCTAGCTCCGATACAAGGGATTGACGCTTAAGGATAGCGCACTTCAATCGACCTCCACTGGGGAATGATTACGTTGGTGACACAACAGTAAGTAAACTCCAAATCGGACGCCGCGACTCTCTGAAAAAGGCAACGTCGGCATTCTGCGCTGCCGTCATCTTGTTCGCCTCGTCTGCTTTTCGAGTCGCGGTCTCTGAATTATTAACAACCGTATCTCAACTTTCCCATGTCAATTCGCGCTGCCTTGGTCGACACATTGCGGTAGTGACTCCTTGTTGAGTAGAGTAACGCTAGAATCGTGTCCAAGTAATCCATTTTCAAACTACTGGGAGAACGCCATGGCTTGCCAAGTGCTATTAGAAGTCGAAATTGTGGACGGTTGTGAGGACCAGCTCAAAGCGAAATTTGTTGAGTTATTGCCCGACACACGAAGTTTCAAGGGATGCATTTACATTTACCTCAATCAAGATCTAGACGACCCGAGCAAAATTATTATCGTCGAACTGTGGGAAAGCAGAGAGCATTACGACCAATATCTACAGTGGCGAACGGATCGCGGCGACATGGAAGTGCTTGGTTCATTGATGAAGAACCCGTCTTGGAGATTCCTTGAGAATTGGGGCGTGTGATCCGATCTAGCGAATCCATTTGATCCGCGCATTCACGTCTTCTTAGGGCGAATCTCGTTCCGCTATGACGGCTAAGCACACGAAATGATGGAGCGACTACTGATCGTTCCGGCCCCATCACGACAGTTAGGCAACCGCCGCGTTTGACGATCTCAATGAGAGCCGTGTGCGATAGCGACGACTGTAGCCGAACGTCGCAGCCTCGATCCTCGACTGGATGGCGCCCGCACTGAACAAGAGGGGCCGCCACCGTCGTCACGACAAGCGCACAGTTTTTCCAATACCGTGTGATGCCGAAGGTTCGGTAGCTGAAAAATACTGTCTGACGCGATCACTAGATTGGATAAATCCGTCGTAGTCCATATGCGCGACAAAGCCTCTTGGTGGTAGCCTCATGGTCATTCAATTATTCTCCTCGCTTTGGAATGCCAAGCTGATGTCTGCAATCACGTTCTACGCTGCGCCGACCGCAAACGGTTGGAAAATTTCTATCGCTCTCGAAGAACTTGAGCTTGAATACGAGACGAAATACCTTCATTTCGACCAGGACGAACAAAAGCAACCCGAGTTTTTGATGCTCAATCCGAATGGACGCATTCCAGTGCTCGTGGACCATGAAAACAATGATTTTGTACTAGCCGAATCGGGCGCGATCTTGCTCTACCTCGCAGAGCGCACCGGGCAGCTTTTTCCGACGTCGAAAAACGATCGTTTTGAAGCCATGCAGTGGTTGATGTTTCAAATGAGCGCGGTTGGGCCGATGTTGGGACAAGCCATGTTCTTTCAACGCATCGCCGCACCGAAAGGGTTCGTCGATGAATTCGCGATTAATCGCTATGTGAAAGAATCGCTGCGTCTATTGGGCGTGCTGAACGAACGCCTGGCAGATCGAGAATACTTGTGTGGCGAGTATTCGATCGTCGATATTGCGACTTTCCCATGGGCACGAGCGTATCGCTGGGCGAATCTCGATATCTCAGCACTCACGCATCTACAATCTTGGTTCGACAGAATGGAAGACCGCGACGCAGTGCAACGGGGTTTAGCCGTGCCGACTGGTAAGCCGCGCGTTTATTATTCCGAAGAAGATCTGGCTGACGCGACTCGACGGAACGCCGAGTTATATAAAATCTGAACTCCTGGGCGCCTTTCGGACTTAGGCATTCGTCGCGAACAAGCTGGCAGCGCGAATCTAAGAATCTGGGAGTTTGAGCAGCGTAGTCGTTCTATGTGACGATGAATCGCGCAATTTTTGGCCGCTGTATCCATTAGCGTAGCCGACTGTTCTTAAGTCTGACAGGCTCCTAGATTCAGCGAATACGATTGACGGCCGCTGCTGCTTGATCGAGCGATCGCTCGACCCGCGAACGTAAGTCGTTTAGATCGATACCGGCGGTGCTTTTCTTGCCCGTCATGTAGCGTGCGTATACGCCGTGGATGATCATCGCGCTTTTCCACCAGTTGAAACCAATGTAGAAATCGAGATGCGAGAGGTCGCAGCCCGTCCGCGCCGCGTAGCGCGCTGCCAAACTTTCACGACTCGGCATACCAGGTACCACGCTCGCCGCATCCGGTTTTACCGGGTTTGGATCGTCAGGCAAAATCCATTGGTTGAGGGCGTAGGCCAGATCAGCTAATGGGTCCCCCAATGTTGAGATTTCCCAATCCAACATCGCGGCCATTTTGAAATCCGGGCCGATTAAACAATTGTGCAGTCCATAGTCGCCGTGCACGACGCGGGCGGGCCCTTGCTCTGGAATATTCGCCTCGAGGAATTGCTGTAATTCGTGAGCACGCGGATCGTCGTAGTCTGCTGCCTCATAAGACGAGGTCCACGACCGATACCAGGTATTTAACTGCCGGGCGACATAGTTTTCTTTTTTACCGAGGTCACCAAGACCGACGGCATCCGGATCGATCGCATGAAGGTCTGCTAACACATCGAAAAAATTCCAGGCGACAGCTTCGCGCTTTTCAATCGGGATCAACCGCGCGGTATCTTGAGCCGTATGCAGAGCGGCACCGCTCACATGCCCCATCACATAGAAGTGCGCACCCGTTACATCGGGTGATTCGCAAAACCCCAGCGCCGCAGCAACAGGCACCGAGGTGGGGCCGAGCGCCGAAATGATCGCCCACTCACGGCCCATATCGTGCGCCTTTGGCAGTAGCTGTCCTTGTGGCGGCCGGCGGATCACGGCTTTGACTCCGTTTTGATCCGTGATCAGGTATGTCAAGTTCGAATGCCCACCTTCGAGACGCTTCCAGTTAAATGGTGGCGCGAGCGATTCGATGTTTTCTTTGATCCAAGCTTCTACGGCTTTAACATCATAACCTTCTGGTGCCGCGTCATTCGTTGCGTCTGAGCACATGCTCGAATTCTCCAACATTCTTCAACTATTGAGTCCCGCCCTTGTTCGTAAAGGCAGGTTCGAAACTCTATTTTTAAAATCGTCTAACGAAGACGGCTCTGAAACCGAGAGAATTTCACAAAACCGATCGCGATACTACTTTAATAATTCAATCGCCACGCGTCATTGGTGAAATTTCTCAACCGATCCGGTGGGCAGCACCTGGATGACTTTCCGCAAGATGAGCGTGACCAAATATTTTTTCCCGCAAGGTCCCCTCTTCGTACTCTGTTTGCATGAGGCCGCGTGATTTTAAAATCGGCGCGACCCCATCGATGAAATCAACGAACGTCCCCGGTGTGGTTGCATAGACAAAATTAAAGCCGTCAGCGCCTGTCTCGCCAAAGTATTGCAAACGGTCGGCAATTTGCTCGGCGCTGCCGACAATCCAATGGCCACTCATCTGACTCCGTGCCAGATCGCCAAATGTCGTGCTCTTATCTGGTGCCCGAGAAGCGAAGCTCTTCAAAAACCCCAAGATGCCATTGAAATCGAAATCCCCGATGGGTCGATTCGGATCAACCGCGCCGAGATCGGCGCCTAGTTGTCCGCTCATATGGGCCAAGCCGCCTTCAATGGACAAGGTTTCGTTAAGCTCGGCCGCCTTCGCTTGAGCTTCCTCTTCCGTCCCTCCGATCACGAGTGATATTGGGAGACAAAATTTGATGTCTTCAGGGCGACGTCCGTATTTCGCGGCGCGTTTGCGGATGTCTGCGATCACTTCCTGGCGACCCCCGCCAAGAATAAACGCGCATTCGGCGTGGCGCGCAGCGAACTCACGACCGCGATCGGATGAACCTGCTTGAAACAACAACGGCGTGCGTTGTGGCGACGGTTCGCATAAATGGGGGCCCGGAACCTGGTAGTACGGTCCTTCGTGATTAATTCGATGCACTTTACTCGGATCGGCGTAAATCCCACGTTCGACATCGCGAACTACCGCATCCTGTTCCCAACTCCCCTCCCACAGTTTGTACAAGACTTCGAGATAATCGTCGCCACGTTCGTAACGGTCGTCGTGGCGCGGCAAATCATTGAACCCTAAATTTTGCGCTGCACTCGGTAGATAAGACGTCACTACGTTCCACGCCACCCGACCGTCGGTTAGATGATCTAATGTCGATGCACGGCGCGCGAAGTTAAACGGCTGCTCGGCCAGTATCGATCCCGTGTAGGCAAAACCTAAATCCTTTGTCGCGTGCGCCATCGCAGGGATTAGCAAGGTCGGATCATTGATCGGGATCTGCATCGCTTCTCGAATCGAGGTTTCCGGGCCGCCTTTGTAAGTATCGTACACACCGCTCACGTCGGCTAAGAACAACGAGTCGAATTTCGCTTTCTCTAAGATCTTTGCTAGTTCGACCCAAGTATCTAGCGACGTGTAATTGAGTTGTTGTGTATCTGCTCTGCGCCACAGACCGTGATGAATATGGGACACGCAGTTCATGGAGAACGCGTTGAACAGCAAGCGCGTCGGCGATGTCATGGTCTTACCGGTGTCATGAGTGAGAGCAAAAAACGATCCTCCTGTTTATCGCGGTCCATTGAACGTTGCTCAACAAACGCAGGTTTTGGACTAAGCCAGCCGTTCTAAAGATTGCTGCACCGTAGGCTCGCCACCAGACAAGATGTCTGCGCCGCGCATTTCATGGAACTGCCGCAACACGGAATTGGCTTTCGCCAAGGTTTCAATCTCCGCCACATACGCATCAAGCTTGGAACCCAGCAATCCCCAAATGCTGATGTCGTCACTAAAGACGTCGAGATAAGCGCGTGCACCGCAGCACCCTAAGCTGCTGGTTGAGCGAGAAGTATTGATGACCTGCGGTATCAGTGCGCAGGCCGGCCGCCCCATTGCGGCTGGCACGGCACCGTCGACCCGGCTCACCGCTTCCGAAAGAATTAGGCCTTGCGCCGCATTCGCAAAAATCAACACGACGTCCGGGGTTTCCTCGATGTCTTTCAACGGTGCGTACGTCACACCCCGGTTCGCGATCTTCATGACCGGCAAATTCGCAACTTCTTCGGCACGGACATAATCAAGACCTTGCATCGCAGCCAAAGTGTTCGATAGTTCTGTGCCCTGGCTCGGCGGCGCGTCTTGTAGGTTGTGGGTGTGGATACCGATCGAACAATGCCGATGATCGGCGGTGACAGTGGCGACGTGTTGCTTGGTTCCCATCTCCCAAAATTTACAACCTGCCGCAACTGGTGTCGTCGAAGATGCCGTTTGTTCTGATGGGTTTGCCTGAAACCGAACTGCGACGGGGGTGGCGCTCAAATCGAGGGCACTTTCGAGCCTCACACATAATTCGCTGTTGTTGCTCACGGTCGATCCTCATCAATTGGTTTCAAAAAAGCATAACGCGGTTCGGTTACCTTGCAAATGGAAACAAATAGCGTGTCGTCCATACTTTCACGACACAAATTAGCCCGAAAAACCGACGTTCCACCTTGCAAGCGTCGCTTGTAGACGCCAACATTACACCATCTAAGTCGTTCGAGGAGGCCGTGATGGCACTACAAGCGCACAAATCCGAGGTCGCCACCGATTATGGTGACGAACAAGACGCGATGGCCGAGTATCGGCGCGCTGGCGAAGAACGCGCGATGGCACTCGGCAATCGCGGCCCAATTCGTTTCAACGCAGACGGAAGCCTGGCCGAAGATATCGTCGAGGCCTACTGGCGTTGCGGATTCTACGTCTTCACCGGCGTGCTCGGCGAAGAGGAACTCGCCGATATCGAAACCGATATCGCAAATATCCTCGAGCGATCTCCCGTGACGGAAGGCGCTAGAGTCGACCTGCACGGACGTCCTGCGATTACCAATGATTGCGCAGCACCGACACTATTTTGGGCGCGACCACTAAGTGATCCATTCGGCGGTACAGATATCGCGAACGGCCGCCATCCAGCACGCATGTTCGAGCCACAAGCTGCGTCCGATGCGCCGGAAAAAATCATCTACTTGATCCTCGGTTCTCTACAATTTTCCGACGCGTGTTTGCGAGTGTACGGCCACCCGGGATTGCTTGGTGTCGCGGCCGCGATCCACGGACCAGACTTCACGCCGTTTAACGAAGCCTTGTTCATCAAGCAGCCAGGTCTTGGTTCGTCTGTCGCCTGGCACCAAGATGGGGTAACGCACTGGGATAGTCCGGATTTCGACCAAGGCTCACATGGTTTTAATTTTATGGCGCAGCTGTATGGTTCGACATCGGCGAATGGCCTATGGCTAGTGCCGGGTACGCATAAGCTCGGTAAACAAGATATCAAAGCCATGGTGGCTGAAGCCGGTAGCGATCGACTCCCCGATGCAGTGCCAATGCTCTGTGCGCCCGGCGACGTCGGCATCTCAAATCGACAAACCTTGCACGGTTCGTTCGCCAACACGAGTAGCGACACGCGCGTGACCGTAAACTTTGGATTTCATCGTCGCTCCTCCGTGCTGGGCATTACGGCAGGCGGGGTTCATAACGCGGTTGCGACATATGACGAAGCGCGCATCCACGAACGCGCTCGACTCATTGCCTACGCGATCGATGCGCGAGGGCAACGCTTCCCACATGAGGATCGTTTCGTCTATCAACCGTATGTAGGGCAAGAAGGCGAATACCGATGGAACGACGCCGCGCGCGCGAGTTTAAAAGACTACAATCTATTGGACCTTAGTATCTGATTCGCCTGTCGCTCGTGAGGATCAAGAATTGTGGGCTGGATGGGTCCTGCAGCGTTGTGCGAACTTCAGAAGGAAGACATTTTGAGTCAAATTAAATTCGAGCCGTTGCATGAGGAATTCGGCGCGCGCGTGTCGGGCATCGATCTATCCGCGCCGCTAGATGCAGCAAGCGTCCAAGCGATCGACGAAGGAATGGACGAGTTCTCTGTCCTATTGTTTCCGAACCAAGATATGACTGATGCAGCGCAACTAGCGTTAACGCAGCATTTGGGCGAACCAGAGCCTAATCATGTGCTATTCGGCGCAACCGGCAAAATCGACTTCTTCGGCACGATTGGCAATGTCATCGATGCACACAACAAGAAAGGCAACGACGATACCCACACACGTTACCAATCAGGCAACAACCTCTGGCACTCCGACTCATCTTTTCGACTCATTCCTTCGAAATTTTCGATAAATCACTCATACGAGGCACCAGACGAAGGCGGCATTACGGAATTTGTGAGCGCGAGAGCAGCCTATGCTCGTCTACCTTCGGCGACGCAAGAGAAGATCGATAGCTTACGCGTGCTGCACGATTACGTTTTTTCGCGAAGCCAGGTCGCACCAGTCGATCCGAACCACGCAGCATCGCTGCCGCCGATCGAACATAAACTCGTGCGTACGAATCCAAGCAACGGTCGAAAAAGCTACTACGTTGGATCGCACGCACGCTCGATTCCGGGCTACTCAGGCATTGACGGCCGGCAACTAATTGACGAACTACTGGAGATGGCGGTCGAACATGAGCACGTTTATGCGCTGCAGTGGCAAGTTGGCGATACCGTAATCTGGGATAACCGCTGCGTCATGCATCGCGGCACGGGTTACGACGCCGATCGCTGGCGACGACTCATGCGCCAAACAAGGGTTGCGGGAACGCAGCCGACGTTGGCCGAATCATAGAATTTATCGTCGCGCTAACGCAGCAGTAAAGGCCTCATCGAATTTTTTTATCGTTTCTGTCCGGCACCATTACGGAACCAAAATTAACTTATACTTTAGGGAGCCGCACATGGCATCTATCTGGCCTACCGAAGAGCAACTGAAAACGCTCGGCAATTTCGACGAAAATCAGCCGATCACGATGCTGAATTTGTTGGCTTATCGAGACACAGCTGACTATTCCGATCATCCAAACGAAGTCGCATGCTCGGGCAAGCAAGCCTACGAGCGCTACAGCAATGCCGTATCACCGTTGCTCGAAGTGCACGGCGCCAAAATAGTATTTATGGGTACTGCAAGCCCAACGATCATTGGACCCGATAGTGAACAATGGGACGACGTTTTGTTGGTCGAGTATCCAACGCCTAAGGCCTTTGTCGCGATGGCAACTTCCGAGGCGTACCGTGCACTCTCTCACCACCGAAGCGCCGCGCTACGTGATTCTAGACTGGTGCCAATTTCCGCCGGCCGACTCGCTTTTCAATCGACACAAGCTTAGCCGAATTACCTAAAATCCAATCCGCCCATAGCCGGGAAGCTTGATCGCGGGGCCGAACGGTTCGATGCCGAAGTTCGCGCTGAGGAGATTAATTTCTAAACCTTCTTCAATTGCGAGCGTTAGACCCACCACCCCAATTAGCGAGACTTGCCAGCCAGTGCCGCTCGGAGCCGAATCGAAAAACCCGCCGTTGACTAAATAGTCCTTGCCAATGGCTGTTGTTGGCAATTTTAACCGCAACTCGGGGACTTCGCGGGCGACATGCGCCACAAACGAATTACTGTTCGGCCCCGGCCACAAAGTGTAGTCGTATTGATGGGGATAACTTTCGGCCGCCGCGAAAATTTTCGGGATCAACCGACTGGCATCTTGCCCTCGAATATCGGCCAACAACTCTGGAGAATTGCCGTACCAAGAACGATCAGGGAAATCTATATCCGCCACAACCACTCTTTTCTCGCGCCATTCGTTCCAACCGATTACTTGATGCACGGTGTATTCGGTAGCGCCTTCGGGTTTCGTTGAAATCCAAGCGTGAACAGCGAAGATTCCGCGCCAACTGAATGCACGTGCCGCATAAACTTGTACGACAGCTTGTGCCTCTGCAGCAGGACTCGGCGCAATGTTTTGTGATGAGCGATCGGCGTTGCGCCAATCCTGACTAAGATTTACCTTTGCGCAAGCAACGACGAGCACCGGACCAATCAAAAACAAAATAAGCACATAGAGCATACGTTTGGCGAGCTTCATTACGATGAGTCACGATCTGATGATGACAGTATTAAGTACACCATAGTTCGCCCACAACACCTATTGAGTAGAGAAATCTACGCTCGAAGTCGTACTCAAAGAGGTAGCCTGCAACATCACTACCGCTTAAATGGATAGTGATCGGAGAGAAGAGCGTCGCTAAGTGGAAACTAACGCGAAGTTCTAAGAAATTCTAACCGGAACGTTGCCAGGTCTCTAGCAAGGCTCGAACCGCCGACACAAACGCCAAAGGCTGGTCTAGCATCATGTGATGATGCGCTCGAGGAATTTCAATGATCGGGGCATCTGGGCCCATTAGTCCGGAGATATAGTCCGCACCTTCGCGACTCACTAATGCGCTGAGTTCTCCACGGATGTACGCACGCCGACAACGCATGTTTTGCGTGTGCTCGTGAAACGGTTCCTTCCAGCGGTCCGCACCCATGGCATGGGGATCAAACTTCCAGTTCCAACCGTCGCCTTCTGCTTTGAGAGAATGTCGCGCAATAAATTCGACGAGGAAATCGTTATCGCATGTTTGTGCTGGCATGAGACGAAACCGTGCCACCGCTTCTTCAAATGTGGGATAGGTACGCGTGTGATTGAAGATCCGTTGCGCGCGCCCGGGCGGCGGATCGTCCGGACGGCGAATAGGTGTGTCGGCGATGATTGCGCCTGCGATTTGGTCGCCGAAATCAACGCCGAACTGAAGCGTCATAAAGCCGCCGAACGAGTGGCCGACGATAAACGGTTGCTGGCCGAGATCTGCGTCGTTGAGTACCTCACGAATTTCCCTCGCGCGTTGCGACGAGCTGTACTTTTCGCGCCTGCCGCTATCACCCATGCCGCTTAAGTCGATCGCCGCGACCCGATAGTCCTCTGCAAAAAACGGCGCGACGAAACGCCACCAATTCGCGTGCGCTCCGCCACCATGGATAAATAAGATCCCGCGTTTTGGATTGCGCCCTGGTGGCGAGCGCCACCGCAGGTAATGAATGTCGCAGCCTTCGACGGCAACCGTTCGGGATGCGCATGGCTGTTCGATCGCCCAATCGAACCATTCCGGTGTACTCGCACGTACTTTTAGGTGAGGCTCGTCATTTAGGAGCAAGTTTTGAACTGTCATATTTCGTTTTGTTATCTTCTAGATTATCGATTGCCGCCTACCACTTCTTAAGCCTGGCGCGGTTCAACGACAAATTCTGAGAGCTTTGCTTCGCGGGTCATCTCGTAGTAGTCGACATTACGAAACGGCGAGTTCACGACAATCCGACCGCGCGCATTACGGTAATAGGTGGTCATACCTTCATGCGTCCAAACCATGTCCTCATGCGCCGCGTCGACTTTTGCGTTGTAGGCGTCGTGCACTTCTTGCCGACACTCCACCGCGCCAAGTCCTTCGGTGCTCATCTTCTTAATTAAATCCATAATAAAGTGGACTTGCATTTCCACGACGAAAATTAAGCTGCCACCGTGACCAGGTTGCAGGTTTGGACCATAAAGCGTGAAGAAATTTGGAAAGTCCGGCACCACCGTGCCGAGATAGGCGCTCGCGTTGTCATCATCCCACGCTTCGCGCAAGGTCCGACCGGATCGGCCTGTCACGTTGAACGTCGTGATAAAGCGCAGCACATCAAAACCGGTTGCGAGCAAAAGTACATCGGCATCATAAGCCGATCCATCTTGCGTCATTAACCGATTCGCCTCGATCTTCGTCACCGGATTGTCGACGAGCTCCACCTTCTCATTACGCAACATTTTGTACCAGCCGTTATCCATCAGCATCCGTTTACCGAACGGTGGATAGGTCGGCAGTACTTTATCGAGTAGGTCGACTCGCTCGCCAAGTTCGCGTTTAACATGCTCGGTAAAGTAGGCACGGTGCGCATCGTTCGTTGCATTCAACGAGCGATCCTTGTAGTTCCAGTCTGGGTCTTTTTGCAATGCCGAGTGGATGCGATCGTTAAACGTCCAACCTAGGCGCACCCGAT
>JBLFWZ010000040.1:0-23296 GCA_047611905.1 Gammaproteobacteria bacterium
GTCTCTCGCCGGACGATGTCGAAGTGATACGAAAATCCTATGCGGCCGGCGAGATACGTTTGGACATGGTGAGCGAAGCCGTGATTGATGGGCTATCGATATCGGGTAGTCCAGAGCGGTGCCGCGAAAAGCTGGCTGGGCTGATTGACGCAGGAATCACCAAGCCAATCATCGCGCCTTACACTTTGCTACCGGGCTCGGGATGGGCGGATCAACTTGAGTGGTTACAGCAGAATTTACTTCGCGATTTCATGTGACATACCGGCTTTCGCGTGTGAGAAGGTAGACGATCTTCTCGTTGATTTTCACCGGTTTTTCAACCAATAAAATCTAAGCTGGATTTTGAGTACATGAAGGTAGTTTCGCCGCCCCACGCGAACGGATGTTCCTACAATTTTCTCGAAATTGTATCAAGTTTTCCGGAAAGCCTACTTCGATTATCGGATTCGTCGGGCGCACATTTAGACTGGCACCCTAGACGATGTTCTTTTGAAGCAAAGGGCAGTGTCGTGCGTGAAAAATTGGTTGAGCAGAGACGCCGCTTCTACTCGCTATTTTGAAAGGTGAATATTACTAGGTCAATACGAGGTCGACGAGCGACCCCTTAGGGCACAAAGCGGAAGTAGCGGCACCCCTCGCGAACGTCCGCTATGGAGCGTAGGCGGCATTCGACGGTTGTCAGATACGGTCCAAACTTAGGCAAAGGTGACGGAGGGATTAAAAATTCGCCAGTGAAATTAATTAGTCAAAAAATAATCCCTCCGTCCCCTTGTCCCCTTTTCTCCCAACCGCCGACTATTTTCCGTCGCATTGTGCCGTATCGCGTATGTAGGCGATGATCTTCCAAATGTCGTCGTCACCGTCCGGCAGAGCGCCACCAAATCCAACCATTTGGGTATCGGGAACGCCATCACGTATCGTTTCGAAGATTTCATCGTCCGAGCCGCCATGTTGCCACGCGCAATCGAAAAGGTACGGAATTCCACCCTGACCGGGGTCTAACTTGTGGCAATAGGCGCCGCAAGTGCCGGCAAACACGAGCTTGCCGCGCTTAATCGCTGCTGGATCGTTTTTGTAGACCGCCGCCGGAGACTGTTGTCTACTTTTGTCGCAGGCGCACAGCACAGTGGCTACCGCGACGAGTAGCAAGAAACGAAATAAACTTTCCACCTCTATTGAGGGACCTTGAAGACGAACAAATGTCCACCGTCTGGAATGTTCGTGGGGCCGCCGGTAAGTAGTGCCATGTTCGCCCAACCACCTGAGCCGATCGCAACGTAACTCTCACCGTTCAACTCGTAGGCGATCGGTTGGCTGCGAACTACGCCACCCATCCGAAAATTCCACAACAGATCGCCGCTTTCAGCGTCGAGCGCGAGCGCGAACCCTTCCTGGTTGCCAGTTAACACGACTCCACCGGCGGTACTGAGCGCGCCCGCCATCATCGGATTGCGATCGAGATAACGCCATTTGATTTCGCCAGTCGCGGCATCGATAGCCGTCATATGGCCGTAAGCTTTTCCGGCTGTTACGTCCACGGGTACCGGCATGCCACCCAGATAGGGCATGCCTTTGACGAATCCGGAAATACCCGATTGATAGTGTTGGCATGCTTCAACTGCGCCTACATAGACTAAGCCGAGATCGGGATTATAAGCGCCAGTCCACGCGCCGTTTATGCCGCCCATGTTGCTCGGGCACACCCGCTCGGTGGGTTCATCTGTGGGTTTCTTTGTGGCGTCTACAATCGGTCGGCCGTCGCTGTCAATTGTGGCCCAGTTAACCTGTTCGACATACGCGTTCGCGCGCAGAAATTTTCCGGTCGACCGTTCGATCAGATAAAAGTAGCCATTGCGATTGGCCTGGGCGACCGCCTTGACCGGTTCACCATCGATCTCGACGTCAACTAGAAAGATGTGCGTGTTGCCGTCGTAATCCCAAACGTCATGAGGGGTAAACTGGAAGTGCCATTTGCGCTCGCCGGTTTTTGGATCGAGCGCGAGTAGAGAGTTGGAATACAAGTTATCGCCAGCGCGTTCCGAACCGTTCCAGTCGGGGGACGGATTGCCGGTGGTCCAGAACAAGGTGTCGGTCTCGGCATCGTATGCGCCAGTGGTCCAGGCGGGTGCGCCCCCGCGTTTGTAGCTATCGCCGGCCCATGTCTCGACGCCCGGCTCGCCGTCATCCGGAACCGTGTAATGCCGCCATACGCGCTCGCCAGTGTTGATGTTGTAAGCGTCAAAAAAACCGCGGGTTCCGTATTCACCGCCGGCGATCCCGGTAACGGCGAGGTCGCCGACAATAAGCGGCGCGGAGGTCAAACTAAAGCCGTCGATGTAAGGTGCCACTTCGGTATCCCATCGGATCTCGCCGGTGCGACGATCAAATGCAATGAGACGTGCGTCCAAGGTACCCATCAAGACCAGATCGCCCGTGATCGCAACCCCGCGGTTAGCTGGGCCGCAGCACAGGCGTAGGTTTTTGGGCTGTTGGTGATCGTAGCGCCACAACAAGGCGCCATTTTTTGCATCCAGCGCGAACAATCGATTGTATGAGGTGGTCACGAACATGACGCCATCGTGGACTACCGGCGAAACCTCGAACTGGCCTGTCGTTCCGGTCGGGAACGCCCAGGCGACTTTCAAATTTTTGACGCTGTCGGGATTCAGTGAATTGAGCCCACTATGCCGGAAGCCGCGATAGTCACCGCCATAATGCAGCCATTGAGTATCGGTGGATGCCGCCGAATTCAGCATCTCGGCGGTGACGGGTCCGGCACCATTGTCGATCGGCTCTTTTGCGGGCCAGTGGTTGCCTACGGACCCAAGTGATATTTCTGCACCTAGTTCCTCGGTATCTATAGGCGCTGCTGGTACCGGAGCCGCGGCATGAACCGCGACCGGAACGGGATCGCTACTAGGTTTGTCTTCCCAAATTGTGTACAACACTCCAGCGCCAAGCGCGGCGCCCACGATCACACCCACTATTGTTTGTCCCAACCCGCTCATCAAATTTTCTCCTTCGAGCAAACGCTCGCAGCGGCAGTGTACCCGCGTGCAGTAGTAGTGGCCACGCGAGCCCCGTTAACAGGCGCAGAAGTTCCGGTCACTCGATCGTGTATTGCTCGTTCTCAAAACGAATACGGCGGCGTAATCGAGCGTTCACGATGTCGGTCCCGCCCGCATCGGCCATCGTTTGGTCGAAGCGGTTGCGGCCAGCGCCGTCGAGGATATTGATCTCATCCAGAGCGCGCTGAAAGCAATAAAGCGCACTCGCGAAAGTTTGGCGTTGGAATTTCGGTGACAGTATATTTTATTCGACGTGAGTCGCAGGCGACGGACTCAGTGTGAATGAAATAAACTTATCATCGATAAGCAGTCACCTATAAGCACCGGCGCAAATTAGGCCCTCGCGAACTGGGTGGTAGCGATGTAGATAAACGGACGACGACCGCATGATCCCTAGCGCGACCCAAACTCTAGCTTAAACGCGATGCCTAAGCGGATGCGGCTGTCGCCTAATCGTCTACGCCTCCCATAATAATTGCGGCTCGGGCACCACCCACGATGCCTTGAGATACCAGGCGCCGAGCATGGTCTGCGGAGCGAGCTTGTGAAGCTCGGGATATAGGCCGGATTTGCCGAATTCGAGAACACCGTTGCCAGAGTAGATCTCGTGAATTTGAAAATCTTGTGACGGAATTAGGAGGAGTTGCTTGATCGCCTTGCCACCTTGGACAGGAGGAAATTTTCGGATCTGCAGAAAATCGCCGCCAGCCAGTTCCGCGAATCGTTCTTCAAGCGGGCTGCTGCGACCCGCCGGCGGTGGACTCGTAACGTTAAGGCTCATGCGCATTAACGGTTCGCCGTAACGTATGCATTCACCAAAAATCTGACTGCCGTGAAAGCGTACCGTTGTCGGCTCGCATAAGTTAGCCGGCCATCCATAGATTTCACGTGCCATGGTCAGCGCCATGTCGTGATCGACCCAAATATAATTGATGTACCAGCCGCTCCACTGTCCATAGCACACACGGATGGCGGTTAAGGCTTCGTGATAGAGATCGATGGTGTGACTCGGCTGTCCCATATCACCGATCCAGGCCAGCACGTGACCGCTAGGGTCCACTTCAAGCGGCTCCGGAACCTCGAAGCTCAGCGCGTCCGGATCGGCGGTAAATATCATGTATAGAATGCGGCTGTTTTGTGTTGCTGCAAACGGTGGCGCCGTAAATGTCGGTGCCGATAGTGGCATCGAATAACCTTCATCCTGTTGTTTCATCGTCAATTACCTCGGGTTGCGAGATCGTCGGCCCTGCTCTTGCACTGGTATAGCACACTCAAACTAGGTCTGAACGGCGAAGTTGCGTCGGTTATACAAAAAGACGAGGCTTATACCTGCACAGTTTCCTTTCAGCTTAAGATGTGGGTCGGACATGTTAAGAATGTTGATGACAACAATAGTGACTCTATTCGCGTGGTCATCGATTGCGCCGGCGGCGGAAGCGCGGCAGATGTCAGCCGACAGTCCGCCAAAATTTACCGTCGTTGGTGCGAATATACTAGGATTAGGCGTCGCCAACCTTAAGATACGCGACGGTCGCATCGAAGATATCTCGACTGCGGAGCCAGACAGTTCTTTCCCGACCGTGAACGCTGCCGGCCGAACTATTGTGCCGGCTTTTATCGACAGCCACGTTCATTTGGCCTACGCCTTTAGCGCACAAGAACTTGCTCACGGCGGCATAGCGGCCGCCGTCGACTTATCGGCGCCGGTTTCATTTCTCGAATCTAACTTAAAGCCGATGACGGTGATGCTGGCGGGCCCAATGATCACGGCGATTAGTGGTTATCCGACGAAGAGCTGGGGTAGCAAGGGCTACGGATTACAAATTAGCGGCATTCATGCTGCCAGCCATGCAGTTGATGTCTTATACGCCGCCGGCGCACGAGTTATTAAGATGCCGGTCGGCGATGCGACTGGCGTAGGCGCTTTAACAATGGCACGCAATCCGGCGCATCTAACCGATCAAGAAATGAAAGTTATTGTGGATAGAGCGCACTCGCACGGGATGAAGGTTGCGGCGCACGCCTTGAACGATGCCGACGTACGAAGAGCGGCAGCAGCGGGGGTTGACGTGCTTGCGCATACACCGACTGAGGCGCTTAGCGATGAGACAATTGCGCTATGGTCCGATCGAGCAGTGATATCAACCTTGGCGGCGTTCGACAAACTATCGACGCCTGCACGCAATTTGCGTCGTTTAAGCAAGGCTGGTGCTACCGTGCTTTATGGGACCGACATGGGCTATACGGTCTTCCCTGGAATTAATCCCGTCGAGCTCGAACTGCTCGCCAAAGCGGGCCTTAGCAATCAAGACATTCTTGCCGCCGGAACTACGATACCGGCAAAATATTGGGGTTTCGGCAGTGGTCTCGGATCGCTTTCGATTGGAGGCGCCGCAAGTTTCTTGATACTCGAGAACGATCCGCTTATCGAACCCGCTAACCTTTCGCGACCGATAGCTGTGTACATCGACGGCCGCAAAATAAAGTGACGGCACACGTTAGCCGAGCTCGATAAACCGCACCTTCTTAGAAGGTATCGAGTAGGCCTTCGCAGCATCAATCGCTTCTACGAATGCGAATCGCAACCCTTGGTGCACAACCCACTTAAGCGGGTTCTATTTGACCATGCGAATACCGTTCTCTTAGCCCCATTGCCTCGAGTCGCGGTATGACTTCGTCGCGGAAATACGGAAATTCTTTCGCGTAGTCAACGAACGATAAGGTGCAGCCAGCGAACCCAGCAGCTGGGATCTTAGCTAACTCACGTGTAATAGAATCCGGATCACCGATCAACGGATAGCTGCCGTGCCCGGCGGCGAAGCGATCGCGCATTGTCTGCAGCGCTTCGGGCGGGAATGATTGGGAATGCAGGCCCTGTAATTCCATGAGATTGTCTACGGCCTCCCAATCCGCTTGTTCTTGTGAGTAGTAGTGGTAATAATCTTGCGCCTCTTGCATAGTCGATCGACAAACCACATGACACAAAGTGAACACGCCAACGTCCCTGCCGCGGCTGGCGGCTTGCGCTTTGATCGCTGACACTTCGTCTTTCGAGGATGCGGGATCGAGCGACACCATGAACAGGAAGTCGACGTTTTGCGTCGCGAATTGTCGACCTTCGATCGACCCTGCTGCGTTCATTAGCGGCGGTGTTCCGTCGTAGGGTGGCGGCGCGCCGTGTACACCTTTTAAGCGAAAGAAATCGCCGTTCCAATCGAAGCGCTCTGGATGCGACCATAATTTTTTAACCACATCGAACCATTCCTGACCCAACCGATAACGATCGCTGTGCTTCTCCGGTAAGTCGATGCCAAACGCCTCGTATTCCGGTTTATTCCAACCACAAACGATATTGAGCCCCAATCGACCATGGCTCATTTGATCGATTGTCGCCAATTGTTTAGCAGCCACGATAGGGTGAATGAATGCGGTGTGGACGGTCGCGAATACGGTGAGATCGCTTGTGCGCGCTAGGCAACCGCTTGCCCATGTTACCGTTTCCAACACGTCACCGTGAAAATCCGTTTCGCCGCCGTAGCCAACCCAACGCGCAATCGGTAACAGAAATTCGATACCAGCTTCGTCTGACAGACGTGCGAGTTCGAGATTATTGTCCCAAGAATTGATCCACCGTTCTGGAACTTTTGTCACCGACATCCCACCGGAACAGTTCGGGGAAAAGAATCCGAGTTTGAGCTTATTTTTGTTAAATATCCGGGGACGACGTGGCGTCATTGTCTTCATCTTCATTTGTTTAGTTGTCGTAACGACTAAGCTCTCGCGACCGAAGGCGAAGGTAACGCCGCCACCTATTTCGAAAAACCGCGTGCTGTCTAAGGCGAACGTTCTGTAGCGATCAAGGTGCCCCTAGTATGGACCGACCTCAAGCGGTCGCCAAACCCGAATCCGACGGAGTGTAAAAGGAAATTGATCTGAGGACAGAATGCTACCAACATGGGGCCTCCGCGAATACCATTACGCCGCGCCTAGCTAGTCCGGCGATAGGGATCCGTCCAAACTATAAACTTGAAGTCGAACTAGCGCGATGCTGAACGAGCACTCACCAATAAATTTTTCCGCACCGCTACCCGCGGCCGTTGATGTCGTCGTGATCGGCGCGGGTGTGATTGGTATATCCATTGCGTGGTTTCTGGCCGCCCGTGGCATTACGGTCGCGGTGTGTGAAAAGGGCCGAGTGGCCGGAGAACAGTCTAGTCGCAATTGGGGTTGGATCCGCAAGCACGGCAGAGATCGGGCGGAGTTGCCGATCGTGATGGAGAGCATAGAGCATTGGGAATCCATTTCCCGAGAATTGGACCAAGACATCGGATTCGCACGCCACGGGGTGGTTTATTTAGCCCAGAACGATCAGGAACTAGAGCGTCGCGCACAGTGGTTAGAAGTTGCGGCTGAGCATGGCCTCGACACTCGTATGCTCGGTAGCTTCGAAGTCGCGGAGCTCATTAAAGCAAATGGCGGAAACTGGGTCGGTGGCGCATACACGGCGAGCGACGCGCGCGCGGAACCCTTTCTCGCTGTACCCGCCATTGCTCGAGCGCTAGGCAAAAAAGGGGTCACAATAGTCGAGAATTGTGCGGTTCGGACCTTAGACATTGCCGCAGGACGTGTGGCTGGCGTGGTAACCGAGCAAGGCATGATCAAATGTAGCACGGTGGTTTGCGCGGGTGGTGCGTGGGCGTCGTTGTTCGCGCGCCAGGCAGGTTACGATTTTCCTCAATTAACTGTCCGAGCCACAGTCACCAGGACCGCCCCCGCGCCGGAAATATTTCGCGGCAACGCGGCGAGCGCAACCATCGCTTTTCGGCGCCGCCAAGATGGCGGCTACACCTTGGCGGCGAGCGGTCACTTCGAACATTTCGTTGGTCGTGACAGCTTGCGCTACTTGCGGCCCTTTGCGCCGAATATTCTGCGTTCTTACAACGATTTCTCACTGCGTTTCGAACCGGGCTTATTCAACCGCTTACGCGCGACTGCGCGCTGGTCCGCAGACGACGTCTCGCCGTTTGAAAAAGCGCGCGTACTGAATCCCGATCCCTCACCAGCGGCGCTTGACGAGATCCGCAAACAACTCCGACGACAACTACCTAGCCTTGCCGATGTCGCGTTCGCCGAATCGTGGGCCGGCATGATCGACACTACCCCCGACATTGTCCCCGTGATGGATAAGGTCGAAGGCGTGCCGGGCTTCTTTATCGCCGCCGGATTTAGTGGTCACGGTTTCGGCATTGGCCCCGGAGCAGGCCGGGTAATGGCGGATCTTATGTTGGGCAATGCCGTTGGCCATGATCTCACCCGTTTCCGCTTGTCTCGTTTTCGCGAGGGGGCACTTGAATTGGGTCCGGCGCTCTAGCAATCAAAGTGCCGCTCGATACCGTCTAGCAAGCTTGACCAGTGCTGGGAGGAGTTTTATGGTGGTAAATAAAGATGCATCACATGCAACTTATTCACGTGCCGGCCCGCGTTAAACTGTGCCGACAAGGTGCTGGAACATCGACCTGACAGGTAGAGGTGAAAAATGTGCGGGATTGCCGGGATTTTATACAAGACCGAAGGTGCCGAACGTCGCACGGGTGAGGCGCTTATTGCGATGCTCGATGGCTGCCAACATCGCGGACCGGATTCTACCGGCTTCGCCTTATACGGCCGGAGCGTGCTGGGGCAACTACGTTTGCGATTCATAGTCGGCAGCGATCCGCAAGCGAGCGCGGCTATCGCGCGGGTTAAACAAGCGCTTTCAGATTATGGCGCAGGCGTCATTAGCGAAGAATTAGTCGGCTCGAATTACCGCTTAAGCGTCGCCTACGACGGCGACATCAAGCCGTTTGCCTACGCCATGGAACACGCGGCAAAAGTTGTCTCGATCGGTGCGAGTTTAGAAATCATAAAAGACGTTGGTAGTGCGCATGAGGTTGACGACAGCTATCAAGTGCACGACTACCTCGGCAGTCACGGCCTTGGTCATGTTCGCTTAGCGACCGAATCAGAGGTTAAACCGGAATCGGCGCATCCGTTTTGGGCGACGGGTTTCGGCGACATCGCGATCGTTCATAACGGACAGATCACAAATTATTGGAAAATGCGCCGGCGACTCGAACAACGCAATTTCGAATTCACCACCGACAACGACAGCGAGCTTATCGCCGTCTATCTCGCCGATAAACTGTCACAAGGTATCGAGCTGCGCGACGCCTTGCAGACCTCGATTGATGATCTTGATGGAACGTTCTCGTTTCTAGTGTCGACGAAAACGGAGATTGGCTACGCCAAAGATCGCTTGGCCGTGAAACCCATGATCATGTATGAAAACGAGGATCTCGTTGCGCTGGCCTCCGAAGAAGTGTCGCTGAATCGACTCTTCCCTGGTCAGGCTTTGAATACTTACGAACCGCCACCCGGAACATTCAACACATGGTCACGATCGATTTAGCAACACAACCGGTTCGCGCAGCGAACGAACAACTGCGCCGGTGCGGCGCCGCCGGCGACGATGTCGAACTCATCAACCCGGACGCCCGCCACCACCTTGGCGTTGGTCTTACCGCACCGATTAACGTAACGATCCGAGGATCGGCCGGTTACTTCTGCGCCGGTTTATCGGATTCGGCCAATTTCGTCGTCGAACGAAACGCCGGCTGGGGCGTTGGCGACAACATCTACAAAGGCTCGGTCGTTGTTAAAGGCAACGCGGGTGCCATCGCCGGGGTCGCGATACGTGGTGGCGAAGTTGTGATTCACGGCAACATGGGATCGCGTTCGGGCCAAGTAATGAAGGCGGGCACCTTGTTATGCGCCGGGAATGCGAATTTTATGGCCGGTTATTTAATGTACGGCGGGCGCATCATCATTCTCGGTAGCTCAGGCGAAAAGGTCGGTGAGGACATGGCGAGCGGCGATATTTATGTCGCCGGCAAAATCGAATCACTAGGATCGGACGCCACGCAAATCGATATGCCTGCGGACGAACGCGATAGCATTTTGGAATTTCTCGATCGCTACGAGATCGACTTCAAAGGGCAGTTCCAAAAAGTAGTCAACGCGGGCACCAAGTTAAATTACGCGACTAACGAACAACAAATGCGCAGCATCCCATTTTTCAGCTTCTCCGGCGCTTCGGATTACTGGAATGCGAAGGTGCAAGAAGACATTTTCATCAAAGCGCAAATTGGCCGTTATCGGATCCGTGGTTATGGTGGTGCGCGCGAGTTACCGCATTTATCGGATCTCGCATTCCGCAAAGATCTATCTAATGCCGGCAAAGATTTGAGCGTCGTTTCGCGCGTTCGTTTGGCAACCGAAATCGGCGGGGTTAATGGTGCCCAACCACTGAAACTGAGCATGCCAGTAATGGTCGCGCCCATGAGCTACGGTGCCCTAAGCGCATCGACGAAGCGCGCCATTGGTATGGCATCGACATTATCCGGGATTGCCGAGAACACCGGCGAAGGCGGGATGAGCAACGCCCAACGCGGCGCCGCGAAACAATTGATATTTCAGATGTTGGGTGGTCGCTTAGGCTGGAATATCCATGATATGCAAAGGGCCGATGGGCTAGAGATTTACATTTCTCAAGGCGCCAAGCCGGGCCTCGGCGGGCAGCTGATGGCGAAAAAAGTTACCGCGGAATTGGCCCACATTCGCGGTATACCCGCAGGCATTGATTTACGTTCTCCGTCACGCCATCCGGATATTCTCGGCGCGGACGATCTGGTCATTAAAGTTGAGGAGCTGCGCGAAGCAACCGGCTATCGATTACCCGTGAGCGTCAAACTCGGGGCTGGAAGAGTCCGCGACGATATTAAGATCGCCGCCAAGGACGGATTCGACTTTGTCGAATTGGACGGCATGCAGGGATCGACCGGCGCCGGTAGCTCCGAAGTTTTAGAGTATGTCGGCATTCCAACGTTGCCCGCGATCGTTGAAGCAATTGAAGCGCTGGAGGAGATTAACGCGCGCGAGCGTATCCAGATCGTTTTAATGGGCGGCTTAAGGGATGGTGTCGACGCGGTAAAGGCCTTATGTCTTGGCGCGGATGCGGCGGCGTTTGGAACCTCCGCCATTGTCGCCGGCGGATGTATAGCGTGCATGCAATGTCATGTTGGACAGTGCGTTACTGGCATTGCCACCCAAGATCCAGCACACGAAGCGCGCTACAAACCCGAGGTGGAAGCGCACAACATTCATCGTTTTTTCGAAAGCGTGCGTTTCCAAATCGCGGCTATCACGGACGGTCTGGGCTATACCGATGTACGTCAATTGTCACGTGAGGATCTTGTCGCGCTGACACCCGAAGCGGCGCACATGACCGGACTGCCGTACGCCCCCGAGCAGCGCGACATCAATACCGAATTACAAATGCGGGTCGCAGGACAGTGAGCGTCTACGACATTAATCGGATCACGATCCCGCGAGCTGCGCAGGGTAGCGAAGACCACAGTGGGCAGTCTCATTTCGTGCCGGCGCCGTGCCAAGTGGCGTGTCCTGTTGGCACCGATGCCCCTTCATACATCGGGTACATTTGGGAAGGTAAACTCGAGCAAGCATTTGAAGCGATCACCTCGACTAACCCGTTTAGCTCGATCTGCGGTCGGGTCTGTGACGCGCCTTGCGAACCAGCTTGCCGCCGCACGTCAAGCGACGGCGCGGTGCAGATCCGAAATCTCAAACGTTACGTCATGGACGCGGTAGGCGACCGTTACGATCCGCCGGCAATTGAAGTTTCGAAATCGCAAACCGTGGCTGTCGTCGGATCGGGGCCGGCCGGGCTAGTGGCAGCTCACGATCTGGCCATCGCGGGTTACGAAGTTCACGTCTACGAAATGACCGATCGACTTGGGGGGATGATGATTTGGGGGATCCCGGCATTTCGACTGCCCCCGTCTATTATTCAAGAAGATATCTATCGACTCACCAAACGTTGTCAGGGCATCAAGATCCACCTAAACGCGGAACTCGGTAAAGACGTGTCGCTCACTGAATTGAAATCCCGCCACGATGCCGTGCTCATGACGATCGGTTCCTGGTGGGGAAAAAACATGAACATTCCCGGCGAAGACAGTCCACTCGTGATCGATGGTGTCGGATTCCTGCGTTCGATTAATGCTGGGGAGCGGCCGCAAATGCCGGCGACGGTGGTCGTCGTTGGGGGCGGTGATGTGGCGATGGACGCTTGCCGCGCGGCGTTACGTCTGCCGGGTTGCCGCGAGGTGAAAGTTATCTATCGTCGCGGGCCAGACGAAATTCCGGCGCGCGAAATCGAACGCCATCATGCCCTTAAAGAAGGCATCGAATTTATTTATAACACCCAACAACTCAGCGTTGAGGCAACGGCCGACGGCTTGAGCCTGAAATGTGCCCACACCGAAGCCGGTTCTGCGGATGGCGATGGTCGTGATAGTCCGGCGATCGTTGCCGGTAGCGAACACGCAATCGAGTGTGGTCTCGTGATCGCGGCGGTTGGGCAACGCAGCAAATGTGATCATCTGGGTGATCTCGGCTTAATGGCTGCCGATAGAGTGGACACGGACTGGACATCAATGCGTACCGCCGACCCGCAAGTGTTTGCAGCAGGCGACGGTGCGTTTGGTGGTTCTACCATCGTCATGGCAATGAGTCATGGACAGAGAGCCGCCTACTATATTGCGGCTTTCCTTGAAAGCCGTGACGATCCACTGCCTTACCGGACGCCATATCGCACGCGTAGAGTTGAGGTGGCGCAGGACATCGAATGGGAAAAAAATCCGCTGCAAGCGCCGCAGTTTTTCGGTGTGGGCGCGAATCCGATCGATTTTCCTGAAATAGAAGCAACCTATGACCTCGCCGCGGCGAGAGCTGAGGCCGCGCGTTGTTATCGATGTGACGCGGAGACCGGCTCGGCCGATTATTCTGTGAGCCATCGCGAAGATCTGTTTTCGATGGCGCGCACCAACCCTCAGGATCAAGCAAAACTGAAGGCTATGTTCGACAAGCGATTGCGTCAACGTCCAGATCCTTTTCCTGCACAGCGCTTAGCAACTTTAGATGACATTACGTTCCTGCCAGCAAATCTATCGCGGTTAGTCATCGATCCTTATCGCGAAGCGTGCAAAGTTTCGACTGATATTGGTGGACGAATCGATTTGCAATTGCCGTTTTTTGCGGCCGGCTTCGATGGCCAAGCGAGTGCAGTGAAAGATGGTCTCGCCGAGGGGCTGCGCCGCTCAGGCTGCGGATACATAGGAGAATCTTCGCTTGCCCCGGATGTCCCGTGGTGGCAACTCCTGGCTTCGGACGCGGTTGTCGATCCTGCGGCAAGCGCACACATTTATGTGCAAGGTGAACAATTCGAACCGGTTCCTGTTTCGCGATCAGGTAGCGGCCTACGCGGGCTATCGATCCACGTCGCTAGCGTTCTCGAAGAGTCGATAATTTATGCGCTAGAGAGCAATTTCGATTTTCTACTATTGTGTGGCAATGGCAGTCCCCTGGAACAATGGACGGAACTGATGAGCCCACCCGATTTGGGTCTCATCCGCGAAGCGATCGTCATATTGCGCAAACTGAAAAAAGAAGAAGCGGTAGACCTTATCTGGTACGGCGGCGCACGCTCTGGCACGGACGCAGCGAAGCTTATTGCGATGGGTTGCAAAGCGGTGGCCTACGCCGTGCCATTCGCCTTAGCCCTCGGTGGATCGATTACAGAGACCGGAGTCGAATTTGACGCGAACTTAAGCGTCGTAGAACGCGCCGATGCGGCCGCGAATTTAATTAAGGCACACGCCGCTGAGGCCTCGATGATGGCGCGCTGCACTGGAAAGACGCAGTTGCATAATCTCGAACCCGAAGACCTTCGTTCAATCACCCTCGCCACCGCCGCAGCCACTGGCGTTCCTATGCCTGGGGCGCGGAAATCGGTCGAAATTTAATCGCATAGCTTATTTTTAACGCATCCGGTGACACTGTAGTCTTTTAGCGCTTGGCCGCGTCACTGGCGAACAAAGTGATTGTCGCGCCGAACAACAAGATCATCCGCACAGCTGCGCCGGCGAGCGTGTTACCCAAAGAGTGTGCCGCATTGCAGATCGCAGCACCTAATTGACCCGGTAAGGCACGGTCTCTGTTACGACTGGTTTTGCCAAGCTTGCGAGGTAGACGTGGGCTCGAACCTTAAATTCACCTCTCGCCAATTTCCAAGCGAACGATCGCGTTGTAGAACTTCCAACTCGCCGATCGTTGACGAACCACTCGACGCGCGAGAGATCATCGATTTCGCTAACGCAAAATTCGAAGAATTCTTTGTCGTCCGGAATGCGCGGGTCCAACGCCAACGCAAGGCCGCGACTTGGCCGTCTTAAGCGGACGTTTTTTTGGATCGAGGAAATTCGTGATGGTCCCGTCCCTGGCACAAACCACTCATGGCGTGTTTCGCAGTTGCTGTGCGCGCGGACGCCGGAGTTGATACAAACCGTTTGTGCTATAAGTTGTGGGCTAAGAAACAAAGGGCGCACATCTCGGTTGCGATTCAATTCTGTGAAAACCGATCGCAACACTAAAGCCGGACCGCGCGACCCGGTGACTTCGCGCATTTTCGTGTAGTCCAAGTTTCCCATCCACACGCCGACCGTAAACTTGTCGTTGAAACCGAGCGCCCATGCGTCGCGGTAATCACTCGACGTGCCCGTTTTTACTGCCGTGGGCGTTGAAAAATTTAACACGGAATTGCGCCCGAATTCTTTCTCGCGCGCGCCAGGATCAGCTAAAATATGCGCAATCACGCTCGCGACGTCTTCAGAAAATATTCTTCGCGAGTGATTCTCGAGATACTCGTTTTCGAATATGGACAATGGTTTGAAATCGCCCATGCGTGCGATCACCGTGTAGGCTTGAACGAGTTCATACAAGCTGAGTTCGCCGTTACCTAGCGCTAATCCATCGCCGTATTGATTCGGATGTGCGGCAAGGCTTTTAATGCCGAGCCGACCAAGAAAACCTAGAAAGTTTTTGGTGCCAACGGATTGCAAAGTTTTTACAGCAGGAATGTTCAGTGAGTTGCCGAGCGCTTCGCGAAGCGAAATGAGACCGTAGTGATTGCGGCTGTAGTTGTGGTAAGCGTGCAAACCAAAACCCACCGCTTGTTCGAGTGGTGAATCGTCTAACATCATTGCCGCACTCCATCCCGTCATTAGCGCCTGGGTATAAAGAAACGGCTTTAGGGCTGAACCGGGCTGTCTCTTGGCTAACACGGTGTCTATCTGATTCGAACCGTGGTCGGGTCGACCAGCGAAGCCGACAACCCAAGAGCGGATCTCGTTCGTTTCGTGGTCTACGATTAACACCGCGCCGTTGCTTACATTGCGGGCAGCCAGGCTCGCTAGTCGTGTATCCAGTAGCCGTTGGGCCGCGTGTTGCAAATCTCCATCGAGTGTCGTTGGTAATATTTGCGCCTGCGGTAACCGACTGCGTGCACGCTGGTCGGCAAATCTAACGAAATGTTGGGTGTTAAATCGGCGGCTATCGTTTGGTTTCGAGAGTGATTCTGCAAGCACCACACGTGGTTCCAGTTCGAGAAACGTCAGTTGCTGCAGGCGTTCTGCCAACGTGAGGATGGCGCGGTTGAGATTGTTCGGTTGACCCACCGGATCTAGCCAGCGCGGCGAGCGAATTAACACTGCTAACGCCAGCATTTCCTTCTCATTAAGTGTCGCGAGGTCGCGATCGAAATAGTATCGAGCAGCTTGCACGATACCTCGCTTGCGTGCGCCATATGGGATCTGATTGAGGTAAAACTCGAGAACTTCGTGCTTGTTGAACCGTTCTTCAAGCGCCATGGCTTCGAAGCCTTCTAACCATCGCGACCAAACAGTACGTTGACGCGGATGAATGATGCGCGCGACTTGTTCAGTGATAGTGCTCGCACCGCGTACAATTTTGGCGGCGCGCAAATTGCTCCACAGGGCATTGAAGCGCGCAATCCAATCAACGCCACGATGATTTAGAAACCGTTGATCTTCAGCGACGATGAAAGCCTGCACTAATAGCGGCGACAGGTCGTGCAGTGCAATTCGATCTTGAACGTTCCAGATGTTCTCGTAACTCAGGTTTAGGCGCGCACTGTTGCGGTCGAGAAAAATGTTTCGCTCGATCGGCGCGACTAAGCTTTCCAAGTCATCCGGTGCCGCAGATATCGACTGGTGTGTACTGAGCGTTAACGCCGTAACACTGACTACTGCAGCGAGCATCATACCGAGCGCCCAACGCCGCCAGCGGCTTTTGAAGATCATCGGCTACTCGAGCACGCTCAAGCTTGCGGGTAGACCCATTCCATAGACGACAGGGTCGTACATTTCTTCGCCTCGAACAGGCATAACCGTGAAGTCACCAACCGCGATTGCCTGCGTCGTATAGGACAACACATAATTTCCTGCCGGCAAGTAGTCGGCGTAGAAACGCGCTGAGTCGTGGCGCAGTTCTTTGTGATAGAAACTCCAGAAAAAACGTCCGTAGTACGACCAATCGGAAAAATTGAAGAACCATGAATCTTTGGAGGGGATGAACGCGCCCTTGTCCGCATCGATTTGCGAGGTCGTGGCAAAATCAGAATTGACGATTTCTAACCCGCCCGGAACGGGATCGTTGATAACGACAAAATGCCGTGCTGTTGGCACCGACACAAAAAGATCGACCCGTACGAGATCGCCTCGTTGAACGACCATTTTATTGTCAAGACGGACAAATTTCCCGTCTTTTTCTTGAGCGTATTCGCGGCGTATTTCCAAACCGGAATTAATTCGTTCACGATCGTCTTCAATAAGATCGTAGGCAAGGCGGGCGGAATAATACAAACGGCCGGCGCCCTCTTTGTTGATCGTCAACTGCGCAGATTTGCCAATATCGCTTTTCTCTAGTGGCCGAAATATGCTGACGCTGGCTGCCGATTTTTCTTCAAAAGAGGTTTTACCTAACAGCGAGTTGTCGAAACTCACTGCAACCTTCATCACCGGGTCGGCGGCCTCGTAGCGCTGTGCATACTCAATGAGTGCATTGAGACAAAACACGTTTTCCTGTGTGTTTTCCCAATGATTTCGATTGCCGCGGGTTTGAGTCACTGCCCGCACGATCTTAAGCGGAATGTCGTCGATCGAAGATTTTGCCCGCGGCGATAGATCGGCTTCTAATAAACCCGATAGAACCGCACAGTTCGAACGTAACGGCGTCGCCAAGAAATATTTGTAGCTGTCGTCCCAGGGTTCGTTGAACTGGAACTTACCGCCGCTTTGGCTCGCGTGGCTTAGGATGGCATCGATCGATTTACTAATAATGGCGGGATCGGTGTGCTCGGTTTGTAACGCTGCGCGTAGGAAATGCGCTCGACCGAAGAGATCCATTTCTGCTACTTGCCGGTCGTAACGTTGGATGTCGTTTGCGTCGATTTTGCCGCTCGCGGATAAGGCCGCCAGCGCGACTGCGCGTACGCTCGATGCCATGCCTTTCGTATAAAACGACGGCAGCTCGTCCTTTTTCAATAACACAAGCAAGTAATCGTGTAATCGGGACTCAACATCCGACGGGATCTCCTGGCCCGCCGCGCGTAGCCAATTGAATCCCAGTGCGGTGTAAGCAGACAGGTAAGGGCTGACGTGGGAATTACTGGCCGTCCAATATGTCATGCCACCGTTAGGGGCCTGAAAGTTCGCCGCCGAATCAATCGCTGCGGCGATATCCGCTTGAGCTTTCGGCCACTGCACTCGTGTCCCAATGTAGTCATTCAAACGTCGGTAGGCGGATGCGACTACGGCCTTGGTCAAACGCTGTTCCCAACACTGATGCGGATAATCTCGAATGTAGTCAAAAGCGCCGTCCAAATTGCCGATGACACTGGCTGATAGGACGACCCCGAGTTCTCCAACGTCGTCGTGGATCCCAGCCGGAATTCGCAATGACTCGCTTACTTGTGCCGCAGTCGTCGTCCCATACGTGGCCGCAGTTTCCAAGCTTCTACGTTTGTGTACCAGCAGACTATGTGTCACTCGGTCACCGTCTATGGTGTCGCGCGCTTGCGCACTAAAGCGCAATTCGCCGGAACCCTCGGTGACTAGCGGCAGCCAGACGCTTTCACGCTTGAACGGTGGGAGCTGCACATGGATCGTACGAGTACGTGATTGGCCTTCAGACAGCGGACCTTCAGCAGAGAGTAACACTTCAACATTACGTGTCTCGGCTGTTCTGTTCATCACAGTAAAACCGGCGTTGAACTGATCGCCCTCAGTGAGTTGATTCGGCATTACTGGACGAATTTCAGTAGGCCGATTGACCTTGATGTTTGTGCTGCCCATACCCATGCGGTCGTTTGGTGTGACGGCCAGAGCGAATATGCGCCAACCCGTCAAATTATCCGGAACGTCGAATTCGATCGTCGCGTTGCCTTGCGCATCGGGAATTAGTGACGGATTCCAATAACTCACGAATTTAAATTGATTGCGCAGTTGAGTGACGTCACCACCGCCATCGCCGCCCGGATTTGCGCCTTTCTTCTCGAACTTCTGTCGGCCCACCAAACGACTTAACAAACTATAGTTTCCGACGTCTAAGTTATCGAGGTGGTTAAATCCTTGGTAAGGATCGTAATAAGCGTCGCCGCCGCGATTCATTGCCAACACGGACTCATCAACAACCGCCACGGCTATTTCAATTGGCTCATCCGATCGACCGACCATCGGCTGCACATGGATTGAAGCCAGCACTCGTTCGCGCGGTTTATAGGTTTTGCGATCGGTCTTCACGTCGAGCAACAGCTGCTTGTAAGGATCGGAGACGCGTGCCAAAACATAGCCGAGACGAAATCCAGGTTTTCCTAAATCGACCTGTCCGGGGCCAAGCGGCTTTTCCACGCGTGGCGATACGACGACGACGGACACATAAAAACCGGGCAGGTAGTCTGGCTTCACCGGAAACTCAATAACCGGCGTACTAGATTCCAACGTCTCGATCCAGCTATCAATAACCCCGTATCGCTCAACGCTTACCAGTGCTTTCGCCCCGGGGTACGGATTTTTGATCAAATATCGCGCCGTATCGCCAATCTTGTAATCATTTTGTTCGGCGACGATTTGCAAGGTCGCATCATTCGTTTGATCCCAAACGACATTACCGGAACCCGTTACCCATGCGCCAATGCGTGTTTTGTGCGGTCGCTGTTGGGTATCGACGATCGTCGCGACGAATTGATAGTAGCCGGGCTGTTCGGGCTGGAAGGCGCAGGTCGCAATCCCATCTAGGCTCGTGACTTGGCAGCTTGATTCCTGTTCCCACGACAAAATGTTTTGGGTTAAGTAGGCATTGCCCGGTCCTTTAACGCGAGCCGCTCGATATTCGCGTCGATTGATTGCGATCACCACTTCCGCCCCAGACACGGTGCGCCCCGCCTGGTCGACGACTAAGGTTTCGAGTTCTGAGGTTTGGCCTTTTTTGTATAGCCAGCGAGTATTTCTTAATCCGACAAATCGATCCCGGCCGGCATAGTTCGCGCGAACTGAGGCGGCGACGAACTTACCGCGGTCGTCGGTAACGGCCGTTTCAACCATCAAAGATCCGTAGTAAATGTCGGTCTCAGGCAAGTTGAATTGAGTCTCGTATTCGCCGCGCTCGTTCAGTTCGCCACGCAGATCCAGAAGGTTAACTTGATCAGCCCTTAAGTTCGTTCCGTTGTGACTCCCGAACGTAAAGCCGTTCGCGATTGGATTGTCGGTAGTAAACGATTTAACGTTCAAGCGCGCGGAGACGCGAATGTTTGCATCGGTAAATGGCCCACCGGCATGTAAGCTCGCTGCGGAATTTACTGTGACGAGATCTTTCGTATTGAACGCTTCACCGTTCAATTGCGCGTGAACTTTGAACGGCGCGGGTGTGAAATCGCTGACGAGCACTGACAGCGGCGCCCAGGAAAATTGCGAATCGTGCCCTGGTGTCGCACTTGGGCTCAGGGTAAAGCGATACCAACCGACGGCGGCTCGGGTCGGGATACCGAACTCCCCGTCGGTCGCGCCAAACTCATTGAGCTGAATATTTTTCTTCTCATATACCGTCTTGCCCTGTGGATCGCGAACGCTGAGTTCATAGCTCGAAGCCGATGGCGCAACCCAATGTCGGTTGCTCTGATCGCGGAGATAGAGTTTAAATTCAACCCGATCGCCGAGTTTGTAGATCCCTTGTGCCGTCGTTCCCCAGGCGCGCGTATGCCCACCTTTGCGGCGCAAGCTCGGATAGACGCCCTCACCATGGACGGCGAAGTTGTAGTTCACGGGCAATAGCGCAATCGCATCGGCCTTGCTTACCTTGGCGAACAAGCCAATTTCGTTGCGACCGTAGAGCAACTGCAATTCCGGATCGAAATCCTCGAGCCCCGCTAACATTGCAACACCCTTTGCGTCCGTGACGGCGCTAAGCCCGATGGGCTCTAAAGCCGCGATATCGTTGAGCGAGCCTTTGAGCAAGGTGATCTCGGCGAATTCAACCGGCAGTCCTGTTGCGAGATCGGTCACCCACGCCAGGGAATTGAAATGTCCAACCTTAAAGTGCAATTGATACGGCGTAACTTGCGCAAAAATAGTCGGGTCATTGTTCCAGTAGGGCGGCTTGGGATCGGGTTTCAAGGTCGCGAACACCACACCAGAGTGCTGCCGTAGAAGTTCTCTGACGCCCATTGGCATGGCAAAAGAAATATCTTCAACTAACCGCACATCGAGTTGTTTGGATAAGCCGATTTGGGGTTTTTTATCCGCGCCCAACGTGGCGTAAGTGATGTCCACGTTTTTAAGGTTGGTGACGTACAGGGGGACATCGCTTGCTACACCTTGTTCGAGTACAGCGAAGCGATGACTCAACTTCAGGTTTGGTTCTCGATGGCTGGTAGTAAAGTTAAACGCTATGTTCTGCTCGAGTTTGCGACCGAACTCGTCGGCAAACTGATTCGGATCGAGTTCCATTGAATATTGCTGATCGGCTTTGAGTAGTTCTGGCAGCCATTGTTGATAGATCCGCTGCTTGCGATGTGGCGACGAAAGCTCAGACCAATCGTGGATGTTGGCCCACGGGTCATAGTCTTTCCGATCGCCGGTCAGTGCCGGTACCAGGCTTAGGCTTTGTTTTATCGTGGAACTCAATACGGGCGCGGAAAATAGCAATCCGATCGGACGCAAAGGCACGCAATTCGTGTTCGATGGGGGCGTTCCGCTCGCCGGTTTTAGCGCATCGAGAAGAATATTCTCGGGGTATTTTCGGCCCTTGACGGTACATCGAATGCCGAGAAACTGGAACTCCGGATAGGTGTCAAAACTGACGATCGTTCGGTTCTCTATGCCTTTCGCGGAACCGTCGAACGATGCTAAGCCGGGCTTCACTTGCAACGCGACATTCGTGTTTAGCGGTAAGGCTTCGCGCGGCTCAATTATCCAGATCCGTCGCGCCTCCTCATTCGCGAGTTTCGCCACTCGATCGTCAACCGTTACTGAATCGTCGTCATGTTCCACGACAACATTCATTCTCGAACGACGTGTTTGTTCGTCTGGAAACGCAATCACAGAGGTAGCGCTAGCTTCGCTCATCATCTCGATCGAGTTCTCGACAGAGCGGCGGGTCACAGCCTGATCAAAGGTGATCTGTAACGATGGCGTCCCAGGGTTCAGCCAGGTCACGAATCGAACATAGGTTACTTTCGGGCGTGCGGTTGTGAAGGAATGTTCGATCACCTCGGTGAGTTGTGCGCCATCGTCTGCGGTGATGGGTGGTTCGACCACGATTGTGTAACGTGTTGCCAAACGCATTCGATCTTCGTTCCTCAACTGGCAGGCCAAGGCACTGGTATTTAACCAACGCCATTTGCAATTGAGTGGCGGGCGGATGGTAACGGGAATGTCCGCACTCGATCGTTCCATCTGACCCACAGGGACGACGGCTTGATTGAACTGCAACACGATTTGTTGACCCGCCGTCACGTCGTCTCCTGCCGGCGTGATGCGAAGTATTTTTAAGTTTGCCGAAATGGGCGGTTGCGCCGAATCGAACGCTGCTTGGGTATTGTCAGTGTCGGGTGCGGCGGCGCTTAGCGTCCCACTGGCCCATATCACAACAAACAATAGAAAGATTAGATGCTTGATGATAATTCCTTGCATGAGCAATTCCGATTGCCGGTTCCAGTGACCGATCGTGCAACCCGATGGAGTTCGTCTAGAGGAGACATTCTGACGAATTCGGGCAGCTTTCAACGTAGGTCAATTTCGTGTGTAGCCGACCGCCTTATTCATCCAGGACCAAATATCGCGAGCAGCGACCTTCGAGAGCATCTACGACTCAGCACCGGCGCAGCGTTCGCGCGCGGCGGCGTTGCGGGTACTAACCCGAGGTTTGTTGCTCACGGTAGCGCTCAATCGCTTCTTCAGCACTAACGCCTTCGTGCACGACTTGGAGTAGGACCCGAGTCATTAACGCGGGGTCCTTCGCCCACATAATATTGCGCCCATAGGCCAGACCGCTCGCTCCAGCATCCATTAAGGCGGCGCTGCGCGTCAGAATATCTTCGTCGTCCGCTTTAATGCCACCGCTTGCGATAATCGGAACGCCGGCCGCTGCGTCTAAGAGAATGGAGAAATCTTCGACCGGTTCGGTGGGATCGGCTTTGATGAGGTCCGCGCCTAGCTCCATGGCTTGGCGGACTAACGGCGCAATATGCTTAGAGTTCGTTTGCACTAAGGGCACGCCGCGATTGTCGGTCATGGCTAGAATCTCGACCATTAACGGCATGCCCGCAATATCGCAATCGCGGCGCAGCGCATCTAGATTCGCGAAACAATCGCGACTAAGTCCCGGCTGATCGGGATAGGTTAGTAACGCAGCAACGACGCACACCGCATCAAGCGCAACGGCGCGTGCGACGGCACTGTCCAATCGATAGGCGGTTAATTGCGCTGGGCGTTCATTCAAATAGGCGTCGGTAACGTCCACTCGTAGTAATAAGGACGGTTTATCGCGGCCCATTCTTGCCTGCAACACGCGTGCGGAGCCATTTGGCAAGGTCATTCCGTCGTGCGCCTCACTGCTAGCAATCGCGTTGACGACGTCGGCGATGTTTTCAAGACCTTTCAACCAACTGGGTTCGCCGAAAAGTCCATGATCAAAGGAAAGTATGACGCAGCGTCCGTTTGCCCGAAATAAGCGATTTAATCGTGGAGAATTCATAT
>JBLFWZ010000041.1:0-23146 GCA_047611905.1 Gammaproteobacteria bacterium
GCACCTAAAACACGTGTTTCATAAGACCGGAATTAATCGCCAAGCAGAACTCGTACACCGCATTGAGACGGGCCCCGCGGGTCTACTCGTTAGTTTTAACGACGGACATTAAGCGCGCTAATGTCTTAAATTGGCTGCAAACTTTAAAGCCGAGCTCGAGAATCACAAACGTCCAGGCGCCTGACCAATTTGCTGCTTGAACAACCGCATCATCTCCCCGTATTCGTCGCGCACACGGCGCAATTGCATTTGTACCGCCACCCCACTTACACCCTTTGTCCATAGCGGATTCTGGCCGGACTGGCCAATGCTATTCGCTGTGGGCGGAACGTTGGGGTACAGGGCCAGCGAGGCCGCATACGAAAAAACACCTGAAGCCGAATTCAAATTCGCCCGGAAGCGAATCAGAAATAATTTGGTAAACGCTGAACGATTGGCTTCGTGGTGGAGAGCAACGTTATATCCCAGCGCGCGCAATTGACCTTCGATGTCGGATCGGACCTCGCGTTCAACGAGACCATACAAACTAAGCTTGTCGCTAAATCCATCGAACTCGACGACCAGTGTGGAGCGCTCCGCCGCCTCTTTGCTCGCGATCTGTTGGTCCGCAGCCCGCACTGTGCTCGCCGCTTTTGCCTTATTTTGCTCGATTTCGAATAGTCGTTTTGCTTCCAGTTCCTGGCGTCGACGTTTTTCAAGTGCCGCCACTCGTTGTTCTTCTTCCATCTCGATTCGCAGCCGTTCCTGCGCACGAAATTTTTCAGCTTCTCGCACCAGTCGCCGTCGTTCGTCGGCCAAGGTTCGTTCGGCATTGTCCGCCTTAAGCTTGGCTTGCTGGTCCTTTAGCGTACTGGAAAGCCGCTGGATGTCGGCTGAGGCAACATTAAGTGTCGCGGCTCGGGCAATGTAGCTTTTCGCCACATCAAATCGTTGGTCCCGGATTGCCGCAGTCGCGAGTCCCCGATAGCGTTCTCCGATCTCGACTAACCCCGTAGTTGCAGCGCTATTGTCTGGATCGAGCTTGAGAACTTGATTATATCGATCCAGCGCGTTTTTTGACGCCGGTGTAGCGAGGCGGTTGGCCTTAAAATCGATAGCTGCAAGACGTAACAACTCTTCAATCTCAGCTTGCCGGGTATTTGTATCAGCCGTTTGTTTTCGAGCGTCTCCCAGCCGAGCGCTAAGCGCGTTAAATTCGACTACGTCGGGATGCAATGGCTTCATTTCTTGCAGGCGTTTACCGGCAAGGGCGTAGTTGCCGATAGATACGGCTGCGTCGAATTGCTCGGTCAAAATCGCGGCGATTGCGGCTATGCCACGCTTTGCTTCGTTGTTGCCCGGATCTAATACTTGGATCGCGCGGTACCGTACCAATGCGTTGTTACCGCTTGGTTCCAAAAGCCGACCTTCGGCAATGTCTGTCGCTGCCTCGTTGAGAAATTCATCGATGCGGTCAGACTGGACGGCATTAGCGGCATTCTCAGCTTGCACCAAGGCATATTCTTGCTCGACTAATCGAAGCGCGCGTTGCTGACCGGGCAAAGAACGTAAGATTTCTAGCAGTTCCGTTGCTCGCTCGAGGTCGCGCTCGGCAATCGCCGACTCTAGCGCGGGTATCATGCGAGCGGCAACCAGAGCTATGCCTTGTAGGGCGCCTTCGTGGTCAGGCGAGAGCTCGATGGCTTGGCGGTAATAGCTGATCGCGCTGCCTTCAACAGGTTCGAAGGCACGGCCTGCCGACAGAGCGCGGTCACCTCGTGACACCAACCGTTCAAGACGATCCCCTGAAATACTCGCGACCATTGCGGCTAGCGAATTTCTAATTGATTCGGGATCCCCAGCACCTTGCTTGGCCGTTTGCACCCACACGCCAGTGGCACCAATTGCCAAAATAACCCCCGCGGCTATGGCCCACCACCATTTCGATGCTCGGGGCCCGGCAGCTTGAGCTTGGCTCGCGGGCGCACTAGCTTGCGTTGGCACGGAAACCGACCGCTCAGTGGCAACATCGCTATTACGCACGCTGGGAATAGGGATTTCAGAATCGGCGAGTCGTGTTTCGATTTCGCTGGCGATAACCGACGGCGATTCGAAAAGCGTTTTGCTGCGCAGTTCCATGCTGGCTTGACGCGATATTGGGCCTGAGTTTCTCGATTCTATGCCCAACTCGGCGCGCCATTCGCCGACGGTTTGCGGGCGCTTCTTTTCACTGAAGCTCAGAGCGTGGTCGAGCGCCCGCATAAAACCGATAGAGTAGCGTCCTTCGCCAATTTCCCCGGCACTGACGAAAATATCTCGTTCCGCTTTTAGGATCGCTTCACTGCGATCGATGGCGTCCATCGGCATGATCCCCGAAATCGCGCGATACATGGTGGCCGCAAGCGAGTAGATATCTGTCCAAGGACCTTGGCGGTCGCTCTTCGAATAGTATTGCTCGAACGGTGCGTAACCAGGGGAGACAATGCTCGTTAAAGATTTCGTCTGCTCGCCGAGGGCTTGTCGAGCCGAGCCAAAATCAAGTAATACTGGACTCCCGTCTTCGCGAACATAAATGTTCGCAGGCTTGATGTCTCGATGGATGAAGCCCGTTGAGTGAATCTGCTCTAAGCCGTCCAGCAACGGCCCGAGAATCGGGATCAGTTCGTCTTCGTTAAGGGTCTTTCGAGCATCGAGAATTTGCTGGAGACTTTTACCGCGTTCGTACTCCATCACCATGTAAGCGGTATTATTGTCTTCGAATACGCTCAACACCCGCACGACTGCCGGATGCTTGAATTTCGCTAGAGTACGCGCTTCCGAAATAAAACGATCCAAACCCCACTGGTATCGTTCCCCATTTGCAGAGGACGCAGGGTATACAGAGTTGTCGCCGTCGCGCACCGCGAGATCCATTGGCAAGTATTCTTTAATGGCGACATGCTGGTCGAGATTGGGATCGTAGGCGAGGTAAGTAATACCGAATCCACCCTGGCCGAGCACGCTGTCGATGCGGTACCAATGCAGTTTGTGGTTCGTTTTGAGGGAATTACGTAGCTCTGGTCGTGCCATTGAATTCTTACTGGCTATGCTGCCACTAACTCTCCGAAATTTGCGATTCTGAACGGGCGGCGTAACTTCGACGTCGACACGGTAGTTTAATCTGTTCTTGAAATAATTACTCCGATAGCGTAAAAATTGATGGGTCGGACGCAATTCGAATGATTCGATGTGCCGACGATTAAATCTAAATATCACTCATGGAAGAGGAGGTACAGGGATGTACACAAAAACACCTAGTTATTATTTCGTCTGTCTCACGCTCGCCGTCGTCTACGCAACATTTCCCACATGCAGTCCCGCCAGCACCGATATCGTCAGTTTCGATTTCGACGATAGCAATGGCTCATTTGAGAATGCTCCTGAAATATTAAACTTTGGGTTGGCAACCCTACCCTGGGCAGTTCAACGGGGAACGTTGACAGATTTTTCCGGTTCGCCGAGCTCCGGACGCGCGATCGGTGCGCGTTCATTTGTCGACGGGAACAGCCTGATATTTGAACTGATTGTTGAACACGGATTCAGCGCGTCGATTGACGGATACGCTTTCGAGCATCTTGCCTCGGCGAGTGGCCCCTCCGCATGGGAGTTCTGGATCGACGGATCGGTTTATTCCGGTGGCGGCTTATCGGGCAACTATGACTTAGTTAACGGCGCGTTGTCTCTGGAGGATCTGACTGGTAGCGTTTTTATCGCGGTGGCTGGCTCAGCCGCATCGTCAAACTCGGGAACCTATCGGCTCGACAATTTCGTCCTCACAGGAACGGTGTCGTCGGTACCGTTGGCCCCTAGTCTCTTACTCTTTGGGTCCGGATTATCGCTTTTAGGTTTTCGATTGAAGCGTTAACGACGCGAGCGCGCTACGTTGCTGCGACGTAGCGCCATTCGCGCCACCCATCGAGTAACGGGAAAAATAACCCCAGAGCGATGGGGTTCTGTTCTGTCAGCTGCATTATTTGCGCGTAGCGCTCCAGCTGCGCGCGATAGCGTTCTACTTCGTTATCTAAAAACGCTTCTTTCGCGCCGCCAGAATGCGAGCCTGTTTTGAAATCGATGATCCATCGAACGCCCTCTGCATCGATGAACGTTCGATCGATAATTATATTGACCGTGCGGTTCTCCATCACCGCCGTCAACGCATACTCACTCATCGCGGATGCATGACCGGGGTCCATTATCCAACGTCCTCGTCGCGAGCGCACCACGACGGCGGCAGCTTCCGTTATTTGCTCGCGCGCCGCGCTCAATTCATTTGTCGCGATGCCGAAGCCACGCAGCCGACCTTCAATATAAGGGGCTAAAGAACTTAACCGTGATGCCGTCAATTGCTCGTCATCGACAAAACCTAGAAGTTGTAATAGCGTATGAGTCACCGTTCCGATGTGCTTCGCTATCGGACTAGCCCACTCGAATTCGACGTCTACGGGTAGTGCCATCGCATTCTGGCCATGTGCGAAAGCAGACACTACGTTCAGACTTTCTGGTTTTAACACAGGGCGCCGAATGACCTGAGCGCCTAGGCGCAAATCAGTCGGGCTTGGTTGTTGAACCGCCATCGGCCGCACGAATGAGGCGCCCTCGTCAACGCTCTCCCACAGCATTCGCAAAAACGATCGGGCGGCTGGGGTCGACACACGACCGTCCGCTAACTCCTTGGTCGTTCCAATGAGATGGAGCGATTCCCTGGCTCGTGTAAGAGCGACATAGAGCAAACGGTACCCTTCGTCTTCAAGTTCCTTTTTTTCAGCGCGATGGAGGTAAGCATGAATTGCGTCGCCGGGGTCGCCGCTACGCGGAATAGGCGCAAACAACAGTTCGCGACCGTTAGTTCCAAGCTGTTCTCGCCACGCAAGTAGGCGGTGTGATTCGGCGCGCGGCACGCGGCCGAGCCCTGGCAGGATGACGACATCGAACTCGAGACCTTTCGCTCGATGTATCGTCATGATCTTGACCATCGATTGTCCCTGGGCCGGGGGCGCGACGAATTGGCGCTCTAAAAGCACATCGATGCGCGTCGCACTGACGAGAATTTCATTGCGGGCGCAGTCTTGAAGTAATTCGAAGTATCGATCGGCATGGCTCATATTCATCGATGGATAGAGGGTCGGCCCGCCTAATGCAAGCCAAGTATGCTCCAACAACGGCGCAAGCGCTTGTCGTCCTACCGCCCGTACGGCCGACTCGATAGTTGCCTTGAACCGCTTCAATATGGTTTGTTCCTGGTCGGTCAATCGAGAAACTTTTGTCTCGTCGTCTAGCTGCCGCCAAATAGTTGACCGCCGGTCATCTTCGAAAAGTTGCGCTAAAGCCTTTAATGATAATCCACACCATGGCGCGCGCAGACAGGCAAGCCATGCGGTTCTATCGCCTGGATGAAGCAAGGCACGCGTCAGGGCGACCAAATCTTGCACGATCGTCTGATCCGCTAGACGCTCAATTTCATTCGCAGACACAGAGACATTGGCTGCTCTAAGCGCGGCGCTAATCATGCCTAAATGCCGGCGACCCCGCACGAGAATTCCGATGCTTGCGCGCGGATTATCACGCTGCGTTCGTTGCACGATCTCAACGACCGCATCCGATTCGGCAGTCGTATCGGCGGCGATAAATCCCCGTACCGCAACAGGCTCAAGTTCGCTTACCGGGCGCGCGGCGATCAACCTAGCTACGTCTACGAACGGGCACGCCGGATCGTCGTGCATCTTTGTCAGAGCATCGTTGATCCACGCGATCACACCTGCCTGTGAACGAAAATTTGTGGTCAACTGCAGGACATCCAAAGGTACTGCGGCTAAACGGCCTGCCTCTCGAGTGCCATGAAACAATCCGACTTCGGCTTGTCGAAAGCGGTAAATTGATTGCATGGGGTCGCCAACTAAAAAAAGTGACCGACCGTCACCTACGTTCCAACCATCGAGTAGGCGTTCGATCAGCTCGAATTGAGTCGTCGAGGTGTCTTGAAATTCATCAATCAATAAATGTTGGATTTGATAATCGAGAAGGAGGGCTAACTCGCTCGGTTCCTGCGCCTGCCCTAATGCCGCCAATGCGGCGTGAGAAATTTCCGCGAAATCGACCACGTGAGCTTGGCGAAAGGTAATTTGCAACTCGGCCGCGGCGAGCTTCAAAACCATGAAGAGCGCTTCGATACTGGTCCACTGCGGATCTGAGTAGTTTGGATCGGGTGTCGAACGCAAACGACTGAATGCTTCCGCCAGCCCCGGAATTGAGCCTAGGTCGGCCAACAACGCCGCGAATTCTTGCTTAAATTCGGCGGCACCCGGACCTTTCGCAGGGAAGCCCTGGGTCTTGGTAACTTTTTTGCGTGGTTGACCTTCCTTAGTGAATAGTAGATCTACGATGGCTCGCCATTTAGATAATTCCGCACACTCGGCCGCCGGGAAGTCCAACAGGTCGATGAGCTCCGTGACCGGGCTGCTCGACGCTTCGCCGAGTAAGTTGCCTGCTGCATAGGCACACATCCGCACAATCTCGACTTTCAGCTCGTGTGGGATTTGCTTCGCGACAAACTCAAGTTCGGCGCGTATACAATGCGCTAATGCGCGCTCGAAACGGTTCCGGTGCGGTTGCTCGGCAATGACTCGCAACCATTGATCGCGACGCGCCAACATCTCAACCAATAGACCTTCGAGTCGCGCCCAGTCGTTATCAAGATGACGTAATAATGTGCGCACCGCATCCGACCAGATGCCTCGCGTACCGAGTACTTCGATGCTCGCATGCGCGGCACGCTGGTAAAATGCGGCTGTATCTTCGCGAACTTCTGAACTACTCGCATAGCCGGACATTAATGGGCCACGCCTTGCCAATGTCGCGCAAAGCGAGTCAATAGTTTGCACTCGAAGTCGCCGTGGATTCTCTAGCAAACGCCACCCACGGGCGTCGCTCGCCGCTCGCGCCTCACTTGCCCAGCGCAACGTCACTGGGTCGAGCTGCTCAGGGTGCTCCGTCGCCCCGCGAAGCGCGCCCAAAATTCGGCCGCGCATTTCTTCAGCCGCTTTACGCGTAAAGGTTATCGCAACAATCGATTCCGGCTGCGCTGTCCTCGACAGCAGCCGCAAGAAGCGCTGCGTTAACAGTGTAGTTTTTCCGGATCCCGCTGGCGCGTCGACAATGAACGAGCGACTCGGATCGAGCGCTTCCTCGCGGACCGCAGAATCGGCAGGCAGACTAGTCATCGTCGTCCCCAGCTAGTGATTCGTTAGGTGGACGTTCGTGAATGCGGCACAAACTCTGCAGATCGCAGTAACGACAGGTCGTCTGCCCGCGCTTCGGATTGGCAATGGCAAGCCCGTGCTCCAGCTCTTCAGCCAATGCAGTTAACGCGCCATGCCAATCGCGCTTTGTTATCGACCACTGTTGGGCCGCTTCGAGTGACGTCGCCGTTTGACCCATTCCTTTAGGCTCGTCGACGAATTTACATTCGCCCTTTTTTAAACCGGCGTAAGCAATACCGGCGACTTCTTCACCACCACCAGCGCACACTGCGTATAGTGGTAGCTGTGGTTGATCAGGACGTGGTAATTGCCAACTAACCCGTGGAACAGCCCCGGTCTTGTAATCAATAATCACCACTTCGCCGGTAGCAAGCCGATCGACCCTATCCACCCGCGTGTTAATAATGAAACTACCGATGGCGGCGGGACGCGATTGTTCGCATGCAATGACTTCGAAGTCGCCGCGCTTGAGCTCCTCACGCAACCATTGTTCAGTGAGTTCAGCCAGACGCTCGCGTTCTAGCTCCCAAAAAGAGTCGATGAATCGATAACGTTTATGAAAATTCGCGTACACCGTCGCAACGCAATCATGAATACGTTCTTCGAGTTCGTCTGCATGCACTTGCTGAAGCCAAGCAGAGTTCTTCGCCTGCTTCCAGAATATTGCGAGGACGGCGTGAATCAAGTTTCCACGCTGCATTGGATTTAGGCCCGGAGTGGCATCGGCAGGGGTTTGGCTGTGCAAGCGGTGGCGTGCGAACGCACGAAATGGACACGCGGCTTGATCGGTCAATAGGGCAACACCACCAGAAACCGACCCGTTAGGATCGAGGCGCGTCGCATGCCGATCGTCGATCAACTCGAATTCTTGGGCTTCCATCGGCGGCGACCAAACGGGCGGTGGATCAGCTTCCCAGGCGCGGCATTCGTGCCCTACTAGAGGTCTGCGGGGCGTCTCCCCCTCTTCTAGGGAATAGCTCCATTGCGCATCGCTATGGCGCTCTGACAAGCGCGCTAATAGTTTTTCTGCGACCGCGAAATCCAATTCGGGATTGGTTCCAGGAACGCCATGCTCGCGCTGTAAATCGTACGGCAATAAAGGACTGGCGTCCGGCAGATTTGGCCACGCGCTGTCATGGAATGCCGCGACCCATAACTGATCCGCATCCAAGTAGGCGGCCTCTTCCGGTGTGACTAATTGCACCGCGCCGATATCGTTCGGTTGCGGTGCAAGACGAGAACGTAGGATCGCGCGCCATTGACGCAAAGCGTGGTGCCAATCACACGGCGTTTGAACGGCGTCGAGTTCGGCTAGAGAATCCATTGCACGGCGCCACTCAACCATGACAGCGCGTTCGTTGTCGTTGAGCGCGATTTCCCCAGGCCATCCTAATGCGCTAAGGAGCGTTTCCGCGAAGCGGATCCAATCGTGCAGTCGAGCTCTGGCTGGCTTCGCCTCAAACGCCTGCACAAAAGATTCGAGACGCGCGCACAGCAATGGGCACGCAACCGCGCCCGATTTCGCTGCCTCGATTACAGAAGTAATCGAGACCTCAATGTCTCCGAATCGGCGCAGCTCTATATCGAGCAGGGCACGAGGGTCGCGTTCGCTAAATGCTTCTCCAAGATAGGGAGTCAAAATTAAACAGCTCACCTCGTCCCAGGGACGGGTAGTAGTCCATTCCAACATCAACAGCGCGCTTTGGACAATCGGCATGTCCGCCAAGGATGTCGTACCAGAACGCACAAGCGTCAATTCGTCGGATACACCGTGTCTCGATGCCGACTCTTTTAGCGCCCGTTCCAAGCGCTGCGCTAGTTTTGCATCAATTCGATTTGCATCAGCCAGCGCCACAACGACAAATTGGTCGGTGTGTGCACCTTTCTGCTGACCCGCCCAATCCATTACCGCATTCAATTCGAAGTCGCGATTTGCAAAAGTATGATATCCAAAAGCGGCCGAGCTATTCGGATGCCCCAAACTGGTCGCATCGGCCGAATCGCCAATACTCGTCGTGATCCGAACGAGAGCTGATGGCAGATGAACATAGCCGTAGAATTCGAATGGTGGGACAACAGCGCCTAAATGAGCACCATGATCGACCAGATCTGCGGCGAATCGATGTTTATCAATGGCATCAAGTTCATTACACCGACCCTGGAAGCTGACTGCCCAATCGATGAACATCCTGACTTCCTGGCGAACGCCACCACGGCTAATGTCATTGAGCGATAATCCCCATAGGGCGCTGCAGGCCCATGCATTCATCGCCAACCCTGCCAGATTGGCCACATCCTCCGGCTCAATATCGCTATGGTCTCGAACAACTTGCTCCCAAACCGCGCGTTCTTGATCGACGGAAAGTAATAGTCCCGCCTTGGGTTCGAATCGTCCTGAAAGCGCCAGGCGTTCAAAACAATCGTCAACCCAGGCGCCGAACGGCATGACGCGGGGAGCCTCCCAGGACAGGCGACCCTCGGCCTGCATACGGGTGTTGTAGCGACCTGCAATCAGGCTTGAAAGGCGCCCGGAAGGCGTTACTAGGCTCAGCCCATCGTGCAATTTTTCGAAGTAACTAAGTTCCATGATTGAACGCCCTTCGCCCTGCTATACTGAGCCTCCGGCGCGGCCCGTTATGCATGGCATCTATTTGAATCATAGTGGCACTTTCAAGGACAAAATTCACAAAATCGATTGCGCTGTATCTCAGTGTATTTGCCCCTATTTATTCCAGCACGGCCGAAGCGCGAATGTACCAATGGTTGAGTCACGCAAGCGGAACCGTGCAGTTGTCCGGGTCCGCACCGGCCTGGTATCGGAGCGCGAAACCAGGCCCAAGAGTGTTTGTGTTCCATGACGGCCAACTTATTGACGATACCGCAGTCCCCGTATCAGAGGAATATCGGCAAGTATTGCAGGCTCAGGCATTCGGCGTAGCCGATGTTCTAGACGCCGAACGGACTGCGCCGCAAAATGCCTTGCGCGATGCGTTAGATGACGCGGCTCGCGAAGGTATCGACGTCAATGCTGTTACCGAAGCGTTCAATGAGGAGCAGACGCGCTTGGCAGAAAACGAGGGCGCGGGTGTCCAGCAAACTGTGGCCGAACTGAAGGCCCTGCTTGACGCGTGGGACAGACGGCATTTTGACGAAGCAAAAGCGCTGCTACGGGACACCATTGACGAGGCACCTTGATGCGATCGAGTCCGGTCATGAGCCGCATCCTCAATTCTGTATTGCTACCGAAAAACGTTTAATACGGACTCGACAATTCCTCTGTCACCTGGGGTAGCGAATTCGCGCAATACGCGTAGCGATTCGTTCGCCGGATCAATTTGCAGTCCCAAGGTGACGTAGCCGTGTGCTCGTTCGTAGTTTCCGTCCGCGATGTCACGTTCTGCAAGTATCGCGTAGCGTTTAGCAATTTCTAGGATCCCATCGTGCGCGAACTTGTCGCTCGGATTCATTTGTCGCAAGCGAGAATAATAATAGTACGCATTATCTTGCGCCGGCGCTGTTAGACGATACTCATTGAGCGAATGAGTCGCCAACCAGCGCAAGGCACCAACGATTTTTTCCGCTTGGTCATCGTTCAGCGACGCTGGGTTGGGCGCGTTTGCCAATTCGGTTCGCTCTAGAGCACTGAGTTCGATAATCGTTGACCCGACGTTTGGCGGGGACTCATGTGTCATTCGATACTCGACGTAAATTAAGACCCCGTACGCGATAGCACAAAAGAGCGCCGCACCGGCGAGGATCCACGGCAATTTGCGCGGTCGATTTGCAGACAACGCGACCCTTGTCACTTGTGGCGACCGGCTGGCCGCGTCCGGCTCCATGACATCGAAGTCTACCGTTTGCGTGGATTCCGGCCGTGCCCTCATTTTGCCCTGCTCATTGCTGCGATCGAGAAAGTGAAGCAAGCTCGTCGTATCGCGAAATCGGGAGTTACGATCTTTAGCCATCATCAGGTTAAGTAATTCTTGATTGTCCTCGAGGCCTTCAGGTAGCAGCGGCACCGGATCCTTCTTGTGCATCAAGATGACGTCAATCACCGAATCCGAGTAATACGCTTTTTTCCCCGTTAACATTTCGAAGAAAATGACGCCAAGCGCGTAAATATCGGCACGCCCGTCGATCGGACCGATATCCGACTGCTCAGGGGCCATGTAATTTGGACTTCCCACGAACATCCCGGTGGCCGTTAAATCGGCATCGTCGGTTAACCGCTTAGCGATCCCGAAGTCGCTAAGAAGGGGCGTGCCGTCACCGCGAAACAGAATATTTCCAGGTTTGACATCGCGATGAACGATGCCTTTCGCGTGGGCAGCGTCTAATCCAGACGCGATCTTTCGAATCAGATCGATCGCTTCAGTTGGCGAAAAAATACCTTCGGCCAGGCGTTGTTTCAGATCGCCGCCATCGACAAACTCCATTGAGATGTAAACGTTATTGCCAGCCGTGCCAATATCGTAGGTAGTAATAATATGAGGATGTTGTAACGAAGCGACGATCCGTCCTTCGTTCAAAAATCTCTCGACCGCCACAGGCGAATCGGTAATCGATGTGTCTAGTATCTTTAGGACGATTTCGCGATTTAACGACGTTTGGACGGCAAGATGGGCACTAGCCATGCCGCCTTGTCCGATGTGCCGTAAAATCTTGTAACCGGGGATTTCCATAGTGGGGATTATAGCGGCGCGGGCGCCCGAAAGCGTTGCTTTTTGTGTCGATTGTTAACGATGAGACTCGGCATCGTAACGTGCTAATTACGCCACTACGCGTTACAGTGGTGGCACTCGAAAATGCTTCCTTTATTTGAGTATCGAATGAAAAAATGACCATGAATCCCGACCAAAACAACTATCCGCGTCCACGAACTCGAAAACGCATCGACGACCTGCTTAACCAGCGCCAACGCATGCTCGTATTGCTCTGGGAGCTGTCGAGACTCGATCCAACCGAAATCGATTCTACGACCAAAGACGTGTTGGACGACTTTCTCGAAACCCTTGTCGACTATATTGCCTCCGGCCATTTCGGATTGTACCGTCGCATTTCGGAAGGCAAAGAACGTCGTTTCCCGGTCGTCGAAACCGCGAAAGAAATATATCCGCGCATTTCCCGCACAACCGACATTGCCATTGATTTCACCGACCGCTACGAGGCTGCGGACGATGGACGTCTGCGATCCCGGCTTACGGAAGATTTGTCGACGCTCGGCGAAGAAGTCACCACACGCATCGAACTCGAAGATCGCTTAATCCTTGCGATGCTTGGTCCTGAATACCCAATTCCTGCGCTTCAGCAGTAACTCGGCGTCTGAAAATTAATTAGCTTGGCATCGCGCGGAGTTTCGTTTTGATGTAGTCGCTGTGCGATATGTGCAGCAAATCGGCGATTTTCCGAACGTAATATTCTTCGTATCGATCGAGCTCGTTGTCAGCGTAGGCAACTGCCCACAGCTTGGCGATTAATTCTACTTTCTGTTCCCGACTAAACCGCTCGTTCACGATTGATGTGAAGTCGTAGAGCGAAACGGCCTCATCTACGGCCTGTTCCGCAGTCGACATGATGTCTTCAATTTCACCCTCCGATAGGTGAAAGACTTGTTTGATTGAGCCCCGAATTGACTCTTTTTCAACCGAGGATTCGTCGTGATCGGCGCGGCTAATTTCCATCAGAAGCGCCGCACTCGCAATTTCGAGTGCGTGTGCTGATTCAGGGGTTTCCGCGAAACTTGCGATCTGCTGCTGGAATATGGCGCGAAGCGAGCGAAGCATATCAATACAACCTCTTAAGAGTGGCGCTGTCGATTCGCGTCCGTACGTGAACACAACTGCAGATAGGCGGCATCCCTGCCGTCCCATAGATATCGTGACGAGCCTGCGCGCGGAAACCTCTCGCTACTGTGTCGCTGTGGGCAAATGAAAGGGCTTCAACGGGAAAATTCTCGCGGCGCAAATCACGTGCTTCTTTATCCCATCGATCGGCTGTCCGACATTCACGTTCGTCGCCAAAAGCAATACCCTTATTCCTAGCATTCTCGCATCGCGTTCGTACGCTCGGATCGAGACGAATGAATTTTTCTTTTTCCATGGATCTGCATATATTATTCGCGAGCGCACATTGTATCGAGCGCACGATACGATAGCGAGTTACCGCAACCGGAATTGGAAAGCCTCAATGACACGCATTTTTATCGATAAGGAAATCAACATCGGGGAGGAACTGGAACTTTCCGACGATGCAGCACGTCACGTGGTGCAAGTACTGCGAATGAACAAAGGTGATGCGTTCACTGTATTTAATGGCCGCGGCGGCCAATACAGCTGTGTCATCAGCGTCGCACAACGGCGCATGGCTCGGGCCAGCGTAGTCGACTTTACCGCGATTGAACGAGAGTCGAACTTAGCGATCACCTTAATCCAAGGAATTTCCCGTAGCGAACGCATGGATTTTTCGATCCAAAAAGGGGTCGAGCTTGGCGTGCAAACCATTGTCCCTTTTCAAGCCAAGCGCAGCCAGCATCGATTAGATAATGCACGGGCACTCAAACGAATGACGCACTGGCAGCGTGTAATCGAACATGCGTGTGAACAATGCGGTCGCAATCAGCTGCCCGTACTCACTGCAATTCAAAATATTGATGCCATTATTGACGGCAACGAAAGCCGTGTCGGTATCGTCATGAGTCCGTCCGGCGATTGCGACATGTCGCACCTTGAAATTAGCGACCGTAGTGTCACCCTCGTCATTGGACCAGAGGGTGGGCTAGAAACAATGGAGATCGACCGCTTCCGCCAGGCAGGCTATTTCGAAATGAAACTCGGGCCACGGATCTTGCGCACCGAGACTGCTGCGATTGTGGGATTAACGATGTTGCAAGCGCGCTTTGGAGATTTCCTCTAGTCCCACCCGCGTGCGGCTTGAGCTGCGTTACGCCGGGAAAGAGGCTGGTCTCGAATACGACACGCATTCGCCGAGGTCCAGTTCGGAGAGATTCGCGGCGAAGATTTAGCGCAACCGACTTCGTACGTGGGCAACAAGACGCCGCGACACCGGAAGTTCGGCACCACATCGATCGAGTTTTACAAAATGATTACTACGCGAATCACGAGACAATGTCGTCACATGAGCAACCGCAACTAAAGAATTTCGGTGGACTCTAATAAATCGCCCAGCGAACTCGTCTTCAAGCGAGCGCAGCGATTCCTCAATTAGCATCGTACCAGCGTCCCAGGCCACCTCGACGTAACCTTGATCTGCATGGAAATAACGAATTCGATCGACTGCCACCAATGATAAATCACCGTGAACAATTCCACTTATGTGGGTTCGATGGCTTGTCGATGCGATTTTCTCGATACTTTCAACTTGCCTGGCGCTAATGCGGCGCGCTTTATCCAAGGCTTGCCGCAATCGATTCGAACGGATCGGCTTTAATAAATAGTCGATCGCGTTTGCATCGAACGCGGCGAGTGCATGTTCGTCAAAAGCTGTCGTGAAGACCACCGCCGGCGGCGGATCGAGTCGCATCAAATGCCGCGCGGTTTCAATCCCATCCATGCCCGGCATGCGGATGTCCAACAACACCAGATCAGGTTTGTTCGATTGGGCGAGGCTAATCGCATCGTGACCATTGGCAGCCTCACCAATAATTTCGCCGAGACCCGAGTCTTCAACTTGCGCTTTCAAGCGCGAGCGAGCGAGCGGTTCGTCGTCAACTATAATGATGCGCATCGATTCATTCGCCTAACTCGGCAGCGGCCGGTACGGTTATCGTGACTTCGTAGCGGTGCTCGGTCGACTGGACTTCGATGCCGCCTTGGGCGCCAAAGTTAGCTGTGAGCCGCTGCTTAACGTTCTCAAGGGCGACTTGATTCCCACGATGCTTGCCCACCTTCGCGCTGCTCACAGGATTCGCTATAGAAATTACGATCCGTGCGTTTCTACACAGCGCAGAAATCTCGATTACACCGCCGTCGGGAAGCGGCTCGATACCGTGATAAATCGCATTTTCCACCAATGGTTGGAGCGTAAGCAGGGGTATGCGTGCCGCCGCCGGCAACTCTTCGATATCCCAGTTTACTTGCAGCCGCTCGCCCAGGCGCAAGGCTTCGATATTCAAGTACCCTCGAACGAGATCGAATTCTTCTTCGAAGGATGCAAGACTTCGAACTCGGCCTAAGCTAGCGCGAAATAAATCGGCAAGATCCTCCACAGCGCGCTCCGCGGCACGCGGGTCGGTGCGCGTTAGACTCGCTATGGTATTCATGCAGTTGAAAAAAAAGTGCGGCCGAATTCTCGCTTGCAATGCGTCTAAGCGCGCTTGCGCCTCTGAAACCGTACGGAGCTTCCAGTGATGTTGAACGTAGAAGTAGCGCAACACCATGGCGCCGACAATAGCGCTAATACCTAAGGTACGTGCAAGGAAATCCCAGTGCTCGATGCGAATCAGCGGATCTATTCCGGTCATCGGATTGATAACATGCCATGCAGTTTCACTGATGATGGTTGCGACCAATAAAATCGCGAGATAACTTGTCGCCGCGACGGCCGATTCCGATAAGGAATTGATCCAGCGCCCAAGCAGACAAAGAACCCCAGCACCCGATAGTCCCACCCACTGGGTGTACAGCGAAATTAAGGATAATTTGTCGAGCGCAGCCGGGCTTGTTCCGCTACTCACTAAGGTGAGTACGAAGGCCAGCAGTTCGCCGATGATAACAATACCGAATATGGCGCGAACGCCGCACAGATCGGGCAGAAACGTTGTGCGTTCGTTGATATCAGTTGGTTTCATTTGCCATCTCTAACTGCTAGTGTTTCATGACACCTACCACCAATCAAATGCCGCCGACGCAGTGTCAAACACGGGTTTGAAGCCGATCCCGATTAGCGACTCACCCGCCGCGGTTAACTAGAACAATGCGCGTGCTTTATCCCCTCGTTGGAAAATCCCGTGCGTGCGGGCCCACGATTATTCGAGCGCTGGAGTCCGGAAATTCAGACCCAAGTGCTCGCCAAGCATGCGATATACTGATCGGGAACATCAGCGGAAGTAAGAATGAGCGCACAGTCAAATACTGAAAAGCCTTGGGGCGGACGATTTAGTTCGCCCACGAACGAATTTGTGGAAAGTTTTACGGCCTCGGTACATTTCGATCGCCGACTCTACCGACATGACATCCGGGGTTCTATCGCGCACGCACAGATGCTCAGCTCGGTTGGAATACTGACGTTAGAAGAATCCGAGAGTATTGTAATCGGCCTCAATTCGATCGAGTCCGATATCGACCAAGGGCAATTCGAGTGGTCGGTTGCGTTAGAAGACGTGCATATGAATATCGAGCGGGCGCTGGTCGATCGCATAGGTGAAGTGGGCAAGAAATTGCACACCGCTCGCTCGCGAAACGATCAGGTCGCGACGGATATCCGGCTCTTTATGCGTGACCAAGTCGATGCCGTACTCGAGGGTCTAAGGCGCCTGATGCTCGGCTTGGTCGATCTCGCTGATCGTGAAGCTGAGACCGTGATGCCTGGCTATACGCACTTACAAACAGCTCAACCTGTCTCTTTTGGCCATCATATGCTTGCCTGGTTCGAAATGCTGGCGCGCGATCGAGAACGATTTATTGACGCACGCAAGCGCATCAATGTGTTGCCTCTCGGCGCAGGGGCGCTCGCCGGCACGACTTTTCCGATCGATCGGCACATGACGGCGCAACTACTCGGCTTCGATAAGGTGTCGGAAAATTCACTCGACGCCGTAAGTGATCGCGATTTCGCCATCGAATTTAGTGCTAACGCCTCATTGTTAATGGTGCATTTCTCGCGCATGTGCGAAGAGCTAGTGCTATGGAATTCTCAACAGTTTTCGTTTGTCGAAATGGGCGACGCGTTTTGTACTGGGTCGTCAATGATGCCGCAAAAGAAAAACCCGGACGTGCCGGAGTTGATTCGTGGAAAATCCGGTCGCGTAATCGGTCATTTAATCGGTTTGATCACATTAATGAAATCGCAGCCTTTGGCCTACAACAAAGATAACCAAGAGGACAAAGAACCCCTTTTCGATACGGTGGATACAATTCTCGATTGCTTGAAGGCCTTGGGTGACTTAATCCCGAGTTTGGTAGTTAACCGAGAAGCGATGCGTGCCGCCGCCCTCAAAGGGTTCGCGACCGCGACGGATTTAGCCGACTATTTAGTGCGAGCCGGGGTTCCATTCCGTGACGCCCATGCCGTTGTCGGCGGTGCAGTGCGACTCGCGATCGAGAAACAATGCGATTTAGAAGACTTGAGCATTACCGAATTCCGTGCGTTTTATCCCGAGATGAGCGAAGACGTTTACGCCTCTCTCGACATAGATAACTCGCTGAATGCGCGCGACCATTTTGGCGGCACGGCGCCGTCGCAAGTACGCGCAGCCTGCCTGCGTGCCCGCGATCGATTGAACGAATAACCATGAACGACCCGTTTAGAACTGCACGATGCGGCCGTATTCACACTTAAGGAGCAGCCATGAAGGCCATAAAATACATTCTCATATTCGCGATTTTGCTTGTCGTGGTTGTCGTCGGTGGGGTCGCCGCCTTTGTTGCATTGGTCGACCCTAACGACTTCAAGGAACAGATTGCGACCAAAGTTTTCGACGAAACGGGACGTCAATTAACCTTAGATGGCGACATTGAATGGGCCTTTTGGCCCAAGATAAAGCTCAAAGCCGGACCACTCGCGTTAAGCAATGCACCGGGTTTTGGCGACGAGCCGTTTTTTGCGGCAGAAGAAATTCAGATCGCCGTAGCAACCTTACCGCTATTGAAAAGCCAAATCGAGATGGATACGGTCAAGCTCTATGGAGCGAAGGTTAATCTTGCTGCCAACGCTGAAGGCATCACGAACTGGGCGGATCTGGCTGGGGGATCAGAAAAAGAAAAGAGTTCGGGTGATATTGCGACCATTGCACTAGGTGGAGTAGATATCCAAAACGCCAATATCTCGTGGCGCGATGCGGCGGCGGACAAGAACATCGATATTACCAACCTAAACATGAGCACCGGAGCCCTCGCCTTCGGCGATCCCATTGCCTTCGAACTCTCGTTTGGCGCGAAAGCCAATAAGCCAGCTCTAGACAGCGATTTAAAACTCGTCGGCACCGTGTCCTACGATTTGGGCGCGGAAACCTACCGCGTCGAACCAATGGACCTAGATGTCGTTATGCGCGGTAAGAGCTTGCCAAACGGAAGCGCCACCATCACTAGCCGGGCGATTGTCGATATCGACTTGGATAAAGGTCTCGCACGGATCGGGGAATTAACTCTCAGTGGACTCGGCACCGAACTTAAAGGCGACATCGAGGCCACCGACATTGAATCGGCGGCTCCCGGGGCACGCGGAAAAATAACGCTGACAGGAACCGACCTTGCACTTTTGTTTAAGGCTTTCGAATTACCCGTAGCCAAACAAATCGGTCGATTGAAAGATCGGAGTTTTAACTTCGATACGGAATTCGATGCCAACATGCAAAGCGGTGACGTCACGGTTCCGAAACTGATGGGCAAAATGCTCGGTGCGAACCTCACCGCTACTCTAGAGGCAACACGCGCGAACACCGACAAACCCGCAGCGAAAGGCAGCATAAACGCCAACGGTCCCGATTTGCCTTCTTTACTGGCCGTCGCAGGCCAACTACAAGGCATGGACCCAAAAACCTTAGGCAACTTGGTCAAGGTACTTGGCAGCGCCAAAGACAAGTCATTCAGTCTGCAATCTTCGTTTGATTCCGACATGCAAAGCGGGCAAATAAACTTACCCACCCTAGAAGCGAAACTGCTTGGTAACTCGATTTCGGGCAACGTAGCTTCGAAGCCGTCCAGTGGAAAAAAAGCCGTTCTGGCCGGTAGCTTCAACGCAAATGGTCCGGATCTACCGTCGTTGCTCGCAATTGCCGCAACCTTTCAAGGTGCCGAAAGCGGCCTGCACGAAATCTCCAAGTCTTTATCTAGCTCACCAAATAAATCCTTCGATGTAAAAAGCCATTTCGAATCTGATGGTAATTCGGGAGTGATCAATTTGCCGCAACTCACGGCAACGGGGCTTGGTCTCGTGATCGACGGCAAGATGAAAGGGCAAAACATGGATAGCGATAAGGGAACTTTAGACGGGCGCCTGACGATTAAAGGAAACAAGTTGGCTCCATTGCTAACGGCGATGGGGAAAAAAGATCTCGCGAAGTCAGTTCGTGGCTTAGACGTCGATGCCGGGATAAGCGGCACGATGGCCAATCTCTCGTTTAGTCCGCTAAAAGTCATATTGAAAGTTGCGGGTCCGGGAAAATCGAAATCCGTGGACGTGACGCTCACAGCGAATTCGGCGAACGCCAATTTAGACAAAGAGACATTAGATATTAGCAAGTTGTCGCTAACCGGACTTGGCATGAATATTACCGGTAATGTGAATGCCACGAAGATCAAATCCGAACCCGCATTCAACGGCAAACTCGACGTTCCAAATTTCAATCTACGTAAAGTGATGCGATCTTTGAATCAAAAATTGCCCCCCATGTCCGATCCTAAGACGCTATCAAGCTTCGGTATGAATACCGATTTCGCGGGAACATCAAATAGCATCGCGCTAAATAAACTGAAGATGAAACTCGACCAATCAACCCTTGCAGGCAATCTGTCGATCACTAATTTTGAAGCGCCCGCGATCAAATTTGACTTAAACATCGACAATATTAATGCCGATCGCTACCTCGCACCGGAAGCCAAAGGTGGCGCGAAACCCGTGACACCTGAAGCGGCCGCGGCGGGTGCCGCCCAGCTACCAATTAAAACATTGCGCGGCCTAAATATAGACGGCAAATTAGTCGTTAAGAAGATGCAAATCTCTGGCGCTAAAATGGACAACGCGAAACTCAATATTAAAGCGAAAGGCGGATCGATTAAGTTGGAACCCGTTTCCGCCGCGCTCTATAAGGGCAGCTACAACGGTTCCATCGAACTCAACGCGACAAAGGCGGTTCCTCGTTTAAAGCTGAATTCCGCGGTCACGAATGTAGATATCGAATCGTTGTTATTTGATATGACGGGTGACCGCTCGCTTTCCGGTACCGCAACCCTCAACGCCAACCTCAAGTCAATGGGTAACAACAGCGACAAACTCAAAAACAATCTTAGCGGACCATTAAAATTCAACATCGCAAACGGCATTTACCGCGGAATAGATGTCGCGGCGATGCTCTCGCAAGTTGAGGTAATGATCGAAAGCAAAACCCCGGCAAGCATCTCAAAGGGCGGTGAAACAAAGTTTCAGGTCTTGTCCGGTACTATAAATTTCGCCAAAGGCATCGGCAAAAACAATGATCTGTTGCTAGACGGTTCAGGCTTCAAGATCACGGGCAAAGGTACGGTGGCTGATCTGCGCACCAATACCATGAAATACGACGCAAAAGTATCGGTAGATTCTGGCAGCGCGCAACGGGGTGAAAGCAGTTACAACCTTGGAGGATATACTGTTCCTATCCGTTGCCGAGGCGCACTCGGTGCGAACGCTTGTAAACCGGACGTCGGCGATATCGTTGCCGAAATCGGCAAGAAGGCGGTGAAAAAAGAGATCGGCAAGCAACTCGAGAAAGCGATTGGCGGTGACGCTGGAAAAGCACTCAAGAAATTATTCAAATTTTGAGATAATGAAAACCAATCAATTGAGTTACTAGGATCAACCCGCAGATAAGATGCTTCGTCCTATTGCTCGGTGTCGGGCTAACATTCTCACTGCGCGCAAGTGACGTCGAACAAGCCGAGATAAAGTTCGCTGGAGCACAATACCGGTATCAATTTACCATCGCGGTTGAAGGCCCGATTGATACCGTGCGCGAGATCGTCACTGACTACGAACACCTAGATCGAATCAACGACGACATCATTAAAAGTGAAATCATCGAGCGCTATGATGAAACGAAACTAAAGCGACGACTATGGTTAAACCACTGCATATTAGTTTTCTGCTTCGATTTGTACTTCGTCGAAGACGTTGAAATCTTAAACGACGGTTCGATCAGAACGACCGTGATACCAACTGAAAGCAATTTCCGCCACGGTGTCGCGACATGGCGCCTTGAATCGATCACCGACACGTCAACGCGAATATCTGTTAAAGCCGAACAAGAACCGGACTTTTGGATCCCGCCGGTCATAGGGCCGCTATTGTTCAAGCGCGCATTCATCAAGGAAGTACGGAAAACCGCCGACAATATCGAACGGGAAGCGCGCCGTGTCCTCGCTCAGTAACCGCTTGCTTACCTGGTTCGACAAGTTCGGGCGACATGATTTGCCGTGGCAAGAAAACCCCACGCCCTATTCCGTATGGGTGTCGGAAATTATGCTACAACAAACGCAAGTAGCGACTGTGATCCCATATTTCGAACGTTTCATCGCTCAATTCACCTCAGTGTCCGAACTTGCCAGCGCAGCTCAAGACGACGTTCTGCATCTGTGGTCCGGCCTTGGTTACTATGCACGCGGGCGTAACCTGCATCGCGCAGCGCAGATCATCATCGACGAACACGAGGGTAAGTTGCCCCGAGGTCTTGACGCATTGCTCGCGTTACCTGGCATTGGTCGCTCCACCGCCGGCGCGATATTGGCGCTATCACATGGCGATCGACATCCGATCCTAGATGGCAACGTCAAGCGGGTGCTGGCGCGCTTTCACGAAATCGCAGGATGGACTGGAGACGCGGCCGTGCAGAAAGAACTCTGGTCGTATGCCGAAACGCACACGCCTCGCACGCGAGTCGCCGCTTATACGCAAGCGATCATGGACCTTGGCGCGACGCTCTGCGTACGCGCTAAGCCCGATTGCCCGCGATGCCCGTTGCGCTCGGATTGCCGAGCGAATGCGAACGGCACGCAATCGAAATTCCCGGAACGCAAGCCGCGAAAGCAGTTACCGCAAAAACACACGCGGTTTTTGCTCGCGAAACTCGATGGTGAGCTACTCCTTACCCGTCGGCCGCCGATCGGAATATGGGGAGGCTTATGGTGTTTTCCTGAGTTGGACCAAGATGACGAGATTGGCTCATGGTGCGAACGCCACGGCTTGGAACTTACGCAGCCCGTCGTCAAACACTCCCTTTTACAGCACACATTTACGCATTTCCGACTATCGATTACGCCGCTAGAGTTTGTCGTGAAGCTAGCGAATCGTTCGGTCATGGATTCGGACGAATGGCTTTGGTATAACACTAACCGACCCGTGAAAGTCGGGCTCTCGAAACCGGTTAGCAAACTGTTAGCTGACATCACCAACCCGAAAAACCAAGAGGATAAATTGTGAGTCGTACCGTTAACTGTATAAAATTGGGACGCGAAGCCGAAGGTCTGGCAAGGGCGCCTTATCCTGGTGAGCTTGGCCAGCGAGTATTCGACAACGTTTCGCAAGAAGCATGGCAAGAGTGGTTACGTCATCAAACCATGTTGCTCAACGAATACCGCCTTACCCCGATCGAGCCGAAAGACCGCAAATTTCTCGAAGAAGAAATGGAAAAATTTTTCTTCGGCGAAGGATCAAAAGCACCGGACGAGTTCGTCGCCCCGAAATAAACGTTCAAGCCACCGCCGCGACGTAGAGTCCCCAACTGATCAAGGCAAACCCTGGTATACGCGCCACCCAGGGTCCGGACGGTAAGATCCGCTCGGCCAAGATAAACACGCTTAGCAGAGCCATCGTGAGCACACTCATCGCACCGCCGGCAAACATGATCAGCATCAGCACCCAACAACAGCCGATGCAAAAGAGCCCGTGATGCAGACCCATCGTGATGGCGCCGCGACGGCCTTTGCGCCAATTGGCGAGAAAAAAAC